>JBBSFP010000221.1:0-5340 GCA_038238625.1 Tepidisphaerales bacterium | reverse complement strand
TTTAAGAAGGCCGCATAATCGCCGGAGGTACGGAATAACCGCTGCCGGCCATTTCCGCGGTTGATGACGTGGTAGACGTAACCTGCCGGTGCGGATCGAGGCTGTCGTAGCATGACTTATCGATAACGCACGGGAGAGGTGGTGTCAACAAAGATTCGCGTCCCCTTTGATTTGGCTCAACAAAGATTCGCGTCCCCTTTGATTTGGCTTTCAAATAGCACAGCAAGGGGGTTCCAGCCAGTGGAGGCACTGGTTCAAGCGTGTAGGGTGAGGTGTACTCACATCACCGTTTGCGCCAGAGGGCGGAATGACGACGGTGGGTGCGTAAACCCTTCCTACCCGGATTTCCATTCGCATTCATCAAAAGTGTTCCCATCCGCCTGGAATACCCAGAAGATATGAGGACACTTCTATTGCGTTAAGCTGCGGACATCTCATTGTGTTACAACACGTTGCTCTGGACGGGTCCGCGTCGCGCTCGTATTCTCTTTTAGTCTGGCGGTTGTCGGCGAGTCGCGTTTGCCCGCTGCAGAACGTCGTCCGTTATCCGGCTACCGTCATCGCATGTCGGAAGTCGTCATTCAGAAAGTCCGCCTCGACCCGAATGGCCGTCTACGGGTGCAGCCAGCCAAGCCAGCAGTGTACCCCCACATTTATCGGAGCGCGTCGAGCGTTCGCTGGGACAGCGACAATAGCGAGCTGTACGTTCTGGCAATTCTTGTCTTCGATGCTGTCGCCGAATTAAAGCAAATTACCCTTGCAGTGGCGCAGGAGTATGGAGACGAGTTATTGCTGTCGTCCTTCACCGAATACGTCGATGTTCCGGGCGATCTTGTCGCGACGCTTGTCAGGTCCGTCGCATAACCAGCCATTGCTGGGGAAGCCTAAAAGGGACATCATTTTGATATCGACGCTTCGCTCTAATTCCGGGTCGGACGCTCGATTGCCTATTACAGAACGATCCGTGGGAGCATGTCGGGCGGCCGAATAGAACCATGGGTTATTCAGTGATGCCCCGTTTTGGTTTCCCACCGAGGGCTGGATGGTACGATTGAAGGAACTTGACTTTCGTATCAGACTGCGGACCCTACTCGACTATTTCGGGGTGAGCAAAAAGCGTGGGGCTTGCCATTTATCAAGCCCCAACCGGCGATTTGGCCGGAGTCGTTGATGCCGTGGGCTTCGCGAAGCACCCATCCGCTATGGACCGGGATGCAGTTGTTTAAATCCTCGATCGGTGAATTCGCGGCGGCATCGACAAAGAAGGCGCGTTGTTGTCCGTTGAGGTTACCGCTGACGGGGTCGACAATCCCGGAGGTTCCAACGACCTGTCCGGCGGTATTAATGGCGAAAGCTTCGCTAAAAGAGTCGCCTGGAAGGGTGCCCAGATTGGTATTGGGGTCGCTCACCTTGCCGCCGGGAGTTGTGCGGAAGGCATGTGTCAATGCAGTGGTGGCTGGAGGTCCCATATTTGTTGTTGCCGCGTATCCAACAACCTGCCCCGAATCGTTGATCGCCGTGGCAAAACTCTCGTTTCCGCCGGGGAAAAGTCCAAGGTCATCCGCCGGGGCGATCGGAGCGTTTGCGGCCGTGCGGAACGCATGGCGAAGACCTCCTATGGCCGAATACCCGACGACCTGTCCGGAGGTGTTAATACCAATCGCGTAACTATTGTCACTATCCTGACCACCCAACGAGCCGAGGTCGGTTGCAGAAGTCAAATCTCCGGGAGTTGCTTTGGTGCGGAACGCTCTCGTAATTGCAGCTAGCGGATTATTCGGATCATTAGGGTCGGGAAAG
Source organism: Tepidisphaerales bacterium (assembly GCA_038238625.1). Lineage (GTDB taxonomy): Bacteria > Planctomycetota > Phycisphaerae > Tepidisphaerales > Tepidisphaeraceae > JBBSFP01. The sequence continues at coordinate 3,540 of JBBSFP010000221.1, read as the reverse complement.
TACGCAAAGCCAACGACTTGCCCTGAGGCATTAATACCCTGCCCAAAACTCCTGCCATTGGAGTGGGGCAACGTCCCCAGATCTTGCATTAGCATACCGCCAGTTGCGCTGTTTCTCGCGTAGCGAAAGGCATGTTCTTGCGCCATCCCCGTCGGGTCGAGCGCTGTTTCCGAGAAGCCAACCACCTGCCCGGATTTGTTGATACTCACAGCATAACTATTGCTCCCACCAGGAAGTGTGCCCAGATCGTCTGGATTTGGGGCGGGAGATACCGCGGTATTAATCGGCTGATTCGGCTGAGTACGGAATGCGTGCGACGCCGTAATGCTAAAAGCGACCCCGCTCCAGCCCACCACCTGCCCACGCTTGTTCAAAACCTGATAGCCCATGGCGCCGTTGGAAGTTGCAATCACCCCGAGGTCGCGGATTTTGTATTTCTCACATCTTTCATTCTTCTCGTCTCTCAACGACCTTGCAGACGTCTTGTCCGACAACGGGCCACTGCTGTAGCCAGCGGCCAATAGAGCGGCACACAGTACGAACCCGACGCCGAGCCCGCGCGGAGAAGCGATAGCCATTTTTAGTCCCTTCAAGCGATTTAACCTGCAGTAGCCCAAAACTATAGTATCAAAAACGAGCTCGCACACGATCGTGAATGCTTCGGCAACATGGTGGATTTTATTGAAACCGATGGCGCTGTCAATTTTATCCTCCCGGCATACCAGGAAGCCGAGAGGGGGGGATTGCCATTCTCCTCGTTGGATTCCATCCCTGATCTCGCTCCTATTCCGCAAGGACACTGCTCTCACTGGTTCTGTAGAAAACATACGTTGATCGTTTGGATCGCCGCAACCTTGAACTCTCGCGCGAACTTCCTTCGTGCCATGATAGACGCTCCTTCGAGCAGCCATTACTCTGTCTTAAGGTGTGGGCGACGGGAAAAAAACGCCCCCCCCTCGGGAGTTTCAACCATGCCACTCAAAAAGCCCCCGCGCTTTTTCAATGCCTTCAAGGCCGCGTGCTTTTTGAGTCTGCTCGCCAGTGGGCTGGCCTTAGGGTGGCAGCGCTCGGCCGCTATTAACTGGCCGCTTAATCGGCTGGATGATGTCCTTTACGATGCGCTGTATCGCCGTCGGCCGCCGCTGGGGATGCAAAACAGCGACGTGGTGATCGTCGTCGTCGATGATGAATCGCTCAAGGTATTTGATGAGGTTAAGCACTTCGGCTGGCCGTGGCCGCGTACGTTTTGGGCGGCGATTATCCCCTACCTGCAAAGCTGCGGGGCCAGGGCCATCGCCTTTGATCTGCTCTATAACCAGCGCAGCGTATTGGCCAGTGAATTTGATGATGACAATGAGCTTGCCCGCGCAATTGACAGTGCCACCCTCCCCGTGATCTTTGCCACGTTGCCTGATGCCCATGGCAAGGCCGATCAATTTGCCCCGGCGGCGTTTATGAAAACGCAGCCCGCCTTCGGGGCAGTTCACATTGACAGCCCGCGGGATGATGTGGTTTATCGATCGTATCAACCGGCGGTGAATGGCATGCCCAGCCTGGCGCTGCGGGCCGCGCAGGCCAGTGGCCTGGGCACTGTCGATCCGGCTCAAATCAGTGAGCCGTTTCTCCTGCATTTTTATGGCCCACATCAACTTCCTGATGGCAGCCGCACCTTCAAATACATCCACGCCAGCAGCGTGATCGGTGCAGCCATCGAAGCGCAAACCCCGTCCACGCGGCCATCGACCATCCAACTGAACCCTGCGGATTTTAAGAACAAGATCGTGCTGATCGGGGCCATCGCCGCGGGAACCTATGACCTCAAATCGATGCCGCTGAGCGCGGAATATCCCGGCGTGGAATTGCACGCCACCGCCATCGAAAATCTGCTCCGTCACCAGCGCGTGCAGCAGCTCTCCTGGCCGATCGTTGCAGGCTTTACGCTGGCGTTGTCGTTCATCGCGGCATTGGGGACGGTGCTGCCTCGCCGCGTGGGGACAAAGCTGAGCGCAGTGGCACCGGCGATCATGCTATGGGGCATCGCCGGGTCCGGGCTGTTTGCTGAGCCGGTTATTCGCTGGCTGCCGCTGGCGGCGCCGCTGTTGGGGATCATGGGCGCGATCGTCGGTGGGCTGGCGTGGAGTTTCCTGGGCGAAGACCGCCAACGCCGGCGCTTGCTCAAGGCCCTGTCCAGCGTGGTTTCCCCGCATATCGCCCAGGAGCTGGCAACCGACCCCAGTAAGCTGGCGGTCGGCGCGCGGCGGCAGATGATGACCGCCATGTTCACCGACGTCGCCGGCTTCACCGATCTCAGCGAATCGCTCGATGTCGAAAAGCTTTCGCACCTGCTGAATCACTATCTCGAAGAGATGTCGGGAGTCATTTTGAAGACCGATGGCACGCTCGATAAATACGTGGGGGATGCCATCGTCAGCTTCTGGAATGCGCCGCTGCCGCAGCCCGATCATGCCCTGCGCGCCTGCCGTGCGGCGCTGGGCATTCAACAGCGCGAACGTGAAATCCAGGCCGAACTTTTCCAGATGGCCCATCTGCCGATCTTCACGCGCATCGGCGTGCACACCGGGCCGATGGCTGTGGGCTTCACCGGTTCCACCCGGTTGCTCAACTACACCGTGCTGGGCGATGCCGTAAACCTCGCCAGCCGACTGGAAGGCGCTAACAAACTTTACGGTTCGCAGGTTCTCATCAGCCATGACACGGCCGAGCAGGTGCGCGACCATTTTGCCATGCGGCAGCTCGATCTGCTGCGCGTCAAAGGGCGCCAGCAACCCCTGGCGGTTTACGAGCTGCTGGCCGAATGCCCGCCTTATCACACGCCCCCGCCGCTGCAGCAACTCATCGCGCAATATCAGACCGCGCTAAAGGCCTATCAACAACAACAATGGGCGGCCGCCAGGCAAACCCTGCTTGAGCTTCTGCAGACTTTTAAGGATGATGCCCCCTCCGCTGCGTTGCTGCAGCGCATCGACGCTTATCAACAAGACCCCCCCCCACCGGATTGGGATGGTGTCTATACGGCGAAACAAAAGTAACCTTTTTTCCGAGGATGAGTTTTATGCCCAGCCCAGCGAACCCATTTCGCCCTGCGTTCTTGATCACGCTTATTATAATTCTCGCGCCGGGCTTCACGTTCGCCGAGGATGTTTATGTGCAGCGCCCCTCGCTGACGGTGTATGCGGGTAAGGGCCCGGTATATCCGGCCGTGGGGCAGCCCTTCAAAAAAGGGGACAAGCTCACCATCATCGCCCACGAAGGCAAATGGCTCAAAGTGCAGGTGGGAGATCAGACCGGCTATGTGTTCGAGGAGGCCATCTCGGTGCAGCCCATTGCGGCCGACAATGACAAGCTCGGCAAAGCGATCGGTGGGTCCGAGGCTTCGCGCATGACCAGCTCCGCCGGGGGCAAGGCGTTTGGCGAAGCGCAAGCGTATGCCAAGTCCAGGAACCTGGATCCCACGGTTCTCAAACGAATGCTCGCCAGCCGCGCCGCCATCACGCCCCAGGTTTGGATCGATTTCGCGCG
>JBBSFP010000220.1:0-5342 GCA_038238625.1 Tepidisphaerales bacterium | reverse complement strand
TCACTCTGCCTGCCTTTCATTCCTCGCCTGTAAGTCTCGCGCAGGCGCAGCCGGAGCGAGACTTACAGGCGAAGAGGCTCTTCGGGCCGATTCGCGATTCCATGGATGGCTCGCCAGCGGCTTCCATGAACGGTTGTTCACGATTCTCTTGTTTGGTTTTGCCGGCTTGGGCGGGGCGGTTAATTCCACAACGTTCAAACGCGCCTGTTTGTGCTCGACGATCAGCCGGCCATCGCCCAGATGCTTCACCGTGACCGAGCGTCGCGGCAATTTTAACGACTCATGGATCGGGTCGATCTGAAGCCAGCGATTCCGCCAACGCACGCACCAGTCCTGGCCCACCACACGCCGCTCGACCACGCACAGCACTTCCTCCAGCACCACCGCCGCTTCAACCGCCCGATGCAGATCCTGCTCCCGGGACGCCTTGACGGCGTACCGGTTATTCAACTCCTTGAGGAAAACGTCTTCCAGAAAGAGGTTGGCCTGATCCATCGAGTTGATCCGTCTCAGACGCAGTTCCTTCACCAGCCGATCCTGAAACACCCGGTTGCGACGTTCCACCCGGCCCTTGGCCTGCGGACTGTGCGCCTGGATCAACTCCACCGAAAGTTCCTTCATCGCACGCCCGAACTGCGTGGGGCGATCCGGATGACCCTCATCACGGTAAATCGAGTGACGATCCACATACAGCGAACGCGGCACCCCCTGCCGCCTGACCCAGCGGCCAAAGACGTCAAACGCCCCCTCGGTGGTCTCCGCAGGATACAAGCGGGCGTATGTCTGGTTGGTCGCATCATCGATCATCACCATCAGCACGCACTTGCCAGAGCGCCCTTCAAACCAGTCATGATGGCTCCCATCCATCTGCACCATCGACCCCAGGCAAGCCCGACGCTCCCGGCGTTTGCGATGCTTGTCACGCCGACGCTGCCGCTGCCAGAGCCCACGCTCTTTGAGCAGTCCGCTCAGCGTGTTGGGACTCAGCACCAATCCCTCCTCCGCCAGCTTCTCGCACGCCAGGGTCGGACCAAAGTCCGCGTAACGCTCCTGGTGCCGCTTGACCACCCGATCACGCAACTCGGCACTGAGCCGACGATTGCCCGCACGCCCCCGCAGTCCATGAACCAATCCGATATCGCCAGCAGTCTTGAATCGCTTCCACACCCGACGCGCCTGACGCAGCGACAGCCCGGTCAATTCAGCGGCCGCCACCACCGTCAACTCCCCTCGTTTCACGCGGCCGAATGCTTCCAATCGAACACGTTCCGACATCGACATGCGAAGTTCTCCCATCAGCCGGGTTTAACCCGGATCCAAGGGTGACACTTCTATTTGAGCTATGGGGTGACAGTTCTACCTGCGTACAACAAACCCATGCGCACGGATTTGACTTTTGGATTGCACTCGGCTAACTAAAGGGGTTTTGGGAGATCAAAAAGGCCTATGAGCGAACTGACTATCTCGACAATTAATGAACGTGCCGCCGAGGAATACTTTAAGCGTGGCGTGGAATCTGAGAACCACGGGCTGCACGAAAAAGCGGTGGAATTTTACGAGCGCGCCCTCAACGAAAACCCTGATCACGATCGCACCTGCTTTCGACTGGCATTGCTCTACGATCGCCAGGCGGATGATGCCAAGGCCATCGAGTTGTATGAGCGCATTTGTACCAGCCCGCCGGTGCACATTAACGCGCTGATGAATCTCGCAGTGTTGTATGAGGACAACAACCACTACGAGGAGGCTCATCGCTGTCTGGATGCGATCCTGCGTACCGATCCGAATCACGAGCGCGCCCGCCTCTATATGAAAGATGTCGAGTCAGCACGCTCGATGTTTTATGATGAGGATGCTGATCGGCGTGGTGATCGGCGGAATGCGGTGCTGGACATCCCCCTTTCTGATTTCGAGCTCTCGGTAAGGAGCCGGAACTGTTTGAAAAAGATGAACCTTCGTTCGCTGGGCGACTTGCTGCGCACGGGCGAAGCCGAGTTACTCAGCTACAAGAATTTTGGCGAAACCAGCCTTAATGAGATCAAGGGCCTTCTGGCTCAAAAGGGGCTGCGGCTGGGGCAGTCACTGGACGAATCCAAGAGCGGCGTGATCCGTCGCCCCACCACCACCGGCAGCGTTGCGCCGGATGTCCTGGCCAAGAGCGTTGCCGACCTGGAATTGTCGGTGCGTAGTCGTAACGCGCTACAGCATTTAAACATCAACAGCGTCAATGACCTGGCGAGTCGCACCGAAGCTGAGTTGCTCGGTTGTAAAAATTTCGGGCAGACCAGCTTGAACGAAATCAAGCAGCAATTGGCGACGCTCGGCATGGATTTGCGCAAGCTCGAAGAGTAGGCTCAATCGCGCACGGGGAGTAGGCTCAATCGCGCACGGGCCATCTTTGGAGAGGCCCGTTTGGGCGATAGCTGCCGGGAAATCATAGAGCGCCGGGAAGCACCAAGGCAGGGACGCCATGGAACCCAACAGTCGGCAACGCGTTCACCTCTGGATTGATCGGAGCCGCTACACCGCCGCTGCTTTGCTGGTGCGCTTGCGGAAATATATTCCCGCGCGGTTGGAATACCTGGCTGATGTGTTAAGGCGGTGGGTTTTCCGGCATGAGGGGGAATCCATCTGGCGGCCTTGCTTACGCATGGCATTGCTGGCGATCGTCTGCCTGCTGCCGGTGGTGATTCTATTTTCGCCGCTGGGGTGTGGCGTCCAACACGAAACCAAATTGCATGTCGCTAACGCGCCGATTGTCCGCGTCCGTCTAATGCAGGGCGTGGGTTCGGTGCAGCTCATAGCCACCGAATCGGCGCGCTTTCGCCTTGCGACCGAAACAGTCTGGCATCCGCTGAACCTTCGATCTGCACAGGCGACCGGCGTCACACTGGTCGATGGGCAGTGGCACATCGGCAATCTGGTTGCCGGCGGCGGACAGCTGGTGATCGAGCCGGGGCACGAGGGGACGCTTAGCATCACCTCCGGGAATAACCCTGCCAACGGAAGTTACCGCGGCCGCTACCGATTGCTGCCGATGCCCGATGGCAAGTTTGATCTCATCAACGATGTGGATGTGGACAGCTATGTGGCCGGGGTGCTGGCACGCGAACTCAAGCAAGACTGGCATTCTGAAACATACCGTGCCATGGCAATCGTGGCACGAACATATGTGCTTTATGAGGCATCGACCAGCCAGTTGTCGCACCGCGAGTGGGATGTGTATGCCGATACCCGCAGCCAGGTGTATGGCGGCATCGCAGCTGAAAGCAACAAGAGTCGCGATGCGGCTTCGTACACGAGCAGCGTGGTGGTTGCCTTTGAGCAAAATGGCAAAGCACAGATTTTCAAACCCTATTATTCCAGTTGCTGTGGCGGCGTAACGCAATCGGCATTGGATGCGTTCGGCGAAAGCTGGATTGCCCCCCTCAGCGACCAAACCAATCATACCGATTGCAACGCATCGCCCAATTTCAACTGGGGTCCGGTGGTGATTCGCAAGGACGAATTGACCCGCCGCTTTCGCATCTGGGCCAATCGCACGCAGCGGGCGGAAAAAGCCATGGCGCCCCTGGCAAGCATCGCGGTGCAGCAGTTCAATCGTTTTGGCAGGCCGACGCGTTTTCTGGTCACCGATGCAAAAGGAGCGCAGTATTCGCTCAGTGGCGAAGAACTGCGCTGGGCCGTCAACGCCGATGCCGAAAACGATCCGCATAAGGCCGATGGTGCAACCACGCTCAAAAGCAGTTTTGTGAAAGTGATTACCACGCCGGAAGAAATCCGCTTTGTCGAAGGGCATGGGTGGGGCCACGGCGTCGGTTTATGCCAGTGGTGTGCCGAGCATCATGCTGAAGAACACATGCAGCATGAAGACATCGTGCTGGCAGCTTATCCGGGGGCAAAGCTGGTGCGAGCCTATTGAGTTTACGCGCGGCTCGCACCTAACATCACTCCACGTTGATGTTGACTCCACTGCCCCAATCTTTTTTCGCCCGGCCAGCGGATATCGTGGCGCGAGCGCTTTTGGGTACCGTTCTCATTCGCAAAATCGGGAGCCGGACCCGCCGCTGCCGCATTGTCGAAACCGAAGCATATATGGGCACGAGTGATCGCGCCTGCCACGCCCACAAGGGTTTGACCGCCCGTACGCGTACGCTGTTTGGTCCGCCCGGTCACGCTTATGTATATCTTTGCTATGGAATCCATCAGATGCTCAACGTGGTAGCCCAGGAATCAGGGCATGGCCATGCGGTGCTGTTGCGGGCTGCGGAGGCCTTGGATGGGTGGGCTGCAAATCTAAGCGGGCCGGGAAATCTTGCTAAAGGCTTGCAGATAACGCCCCGAGATAACGGCAGAGACCTGACCACGCCATCGCTTTATTTTGTCGAAGGGACGCAGCCGTTGCGGGTGTCGGTGACAGCGCGTATCGGGATAAACTACGCGCGGGATTGGAAGGATTCGCCGCTGCGCTTTTTGGTCGAAGAGAGCACTGCGGTATCGGGTGGATCCCGGCGTCGCCCCGCCCCGCCCTGTTCCGCCCCGCCGATAAAATCGTGCGCGACCGCCGGAGTCTTTACGCCACCGCCGCCACGCCCTTCATCGGCTGCTGAATCCATTTCCGAATCGCGCTGACCTGATTTTCCCACCCCGCCCCGGCACGCACTTTCAAGAACGCTTCGAACATCCCATCAACGCCCTGGCACAAATCGCGCAGCAAAGCCACGCGCTCTTCGAACAACGTGCGCGCCGTATCCGCATCCTCCACCGGGGGCAGCTTGGTCGTGCCAAACGAAAACGCCTCGGCCGCGAAAGTAAATTCAAACTGTCGCTTGTGGGCATGCAGGGTTAATCCCGCACGCCGCGGAACCTTGCCGCTTCGCAGCCCATCGCGTGCCTCAGGCATCTGTGCTGGCCCTGTCCCTCGCAGCGAATCCCTGCCCGATTGCCCATAGGCGCAATCCAATTCCAGCGAGCGGTCACAAAAGATGTCTACCTCCCCCGCTTCTGTTTTAATCCCGCCGTTATTCCGGTCAGCTTCATGCCATAGCCAAAGCAGAAACTCGTTGCCCAGAAAATCCTTGGGCTGCGGCCCCTTTGCGATCCATGGATATTCCGGGTGCTGGTTATCCCCATCGGGACCTTTTACAAAACGCGTTGGCCTCAGATCCTCATAATCCCTGCGCCGCCCAGTGAGCATTCGCTCCGCGATCGTGCCCGCCGATAAGGGTTCCAACTGAACTTCGAAAGTTCGTTCAAAAATTTCCAGCAGCTTTTCCAACGCTTTACCAGTGGCCGGGCTGTAAACCGTTTGCGTGGGCAAATCCCATAAAATGGGCAGCAAT
>JBBSFP010000219.1:0-5363 GCA_038238625.1 Tepidisphaerales bacterium | reverse complement strand
TATCCTCAGGTGGCCAATCCCAGATGGAAAACCCAGCCAGATGCTCGCACGGTGGAACCCCGGTATCGGTGGTCATCCAGGCGAGAAAGAATCCTTCATAAAGTCGGCGTTGTAGATCGGTGTCGATGGGTTCTCCGGCCTTGGTGTAATCCCAAGGCTCGTAAGCCACGTTTGCCTGGCTGAACCACCCGACTTCGGTGAAGAGCAACGGCTTGTGGTGTTGCTCGACGAAGGCGAGCAAGTCGCGCTGAATTTCATGCCAGCGCGTGACGATCTGCTCTACTTTAGGTTGGGGCTCGCTTTTGGATCCGAAAGTCCAATAGTCGTTCATCCCGATCATATCCAGCTCATCCCAGAACGGGACAGAAGTGTAGTGATCCCAATTGGAGGAATAGGTGAGCATTCCCTTAAACGTGCCGCGTACATCGGAGATAATCCGAGACCACTCCTGATGCTTTTCGGTGCTCACCAGCTCTGAACCGACCACCAGGACATCGACATGATGGTCCTGCGCGACGGTCGCGAAATGATTCATGATCTGGGAGTAACTCTCGAACCATTCTTCCCAACTTTGCGGTTCAATTTTGCCCCGCCATTCATCCCCGGACACATAATCGAGCAACACGATGGGCATCAGGATCACACGTAATTTTCGGTCCCGGGCATGGTCAATAAGCTCGGCCAATTGTGGGATGGTGGGCGTGTGCCGCATGTCGAGATAAATTTTGACAGAGTGCACATTTTCCATCCGACAATCGACGACAAACAACACGGTATCTGCCCCTTGCGCTGCAATTTCATCGATGTTTTTGATGTACTTATCGATCCAGTCGACGCGTTGAATCTGCATGCTGATGCTGCGAAACGGTAGCAAAGCCGTGAACGCCTCGTTCCGGGTAGCGATAGAACCAGTGATTTTTGAATTGGCTTGGGTGTCTTTTTTACTCGTCATTCCATCGCCTGCGCCAAGCGATTGGTGAGCGCTCGTTACACCAATAATTATGATCACCAGATAGACCGCGATGGCGGCCAGTATGATTCCGCGTCGAACCATGTAATGAGTCCTTTTGTTGAGCGGGCATCATACGGAAGCGTATCCCGCGGGGGAAGTGTGGGGGATCAGTCGGGCGCTCCACGAATGCAACAGTTGTCTGAGCATTCAGCGCGGGGATGAAGTGGCTTAAAAGGGATCAAATAGCGCGCGCGACGACGAACCGCGCCATGGTGTCCAACGTCTGCCGCGCCTCGCTTTCAGGCAGCGTATGCAGCGATTGCCGGGCGCGCTCAACATAATCCATCGCCTGCTGGCGGGCATAGTTGATAGAGTCGCTGGGCAAAATGAGGTTGCGGATTTTATCGACTTTGTCCGATTCGCGGCTGGAGAGAAGGTCGCGCAGCAAGCGGCGGTGAGCGCGCGGGGCGTGACGCTGAAAATGAATCATCGGAAGCGTCATTTTCCCCTTTTCGACGTCAATGCCCAGCGTTTTTCCCACCGAGCGCACATCACCGACTATGTCAAGAATGTCGTCTTGAATCTGGAAGGCGATCCCCAGATTCATTCCGAACTGTCGCGCGTTTTCCACCTGCGCTTCATCAGCGCCAGATAATCGGGCCCCTAGCAGGCAGCATGCGGCCGTCAGCGCCGCCGTCTTGCAACTGATAATCTGTAGATACGTCGGTTCATCGAGATCGTAATTGTTGCGATTGTGGATCTGCAGCAATTCTCCTTCGCAAACCTGGTTGGTCGTGTGCGCAATCAGTCGGCTGGCGAACTGGCAATCAAGGCTGGCGCACAGGTGATAGCTATGGCTGATCAGGTAATCGCCCAGCAACACAGCTGCTTCGTTACCACGCAGGTGGTTGATGGTCGCGCCCTTGCGACGCAGTTCAGCTTCGTCGAGCACATCATCATGCACCAGGGTGGACATGTGCACCATTTCCACCACCGTGGCAATCGTCACATGCTCATCCGTGAGCAGGCCACTGGCCTTACCCATCAGCAGCACCAGGCAGGGACGCAGCATTTTGCCGTGAAACCGGCTGACATGTTTCACCAGCGTGTTGACGCAAAGAAGCGATGAGGAAAGCTCTCGGGAGAAACGGTCCTCCACAGCGGCCAGCTGCGGTGCGATGCATTCGGTAAGAGAAGAGATCGACAACGACATCATAAATTCCACCTGTGACGGATGTTCCGGCGGTTGAATTAGCCGGTCAATTGCCTCAGTTCAGCGGAATTATAGAAGGAAAACTCGACCGCACTAGTAGCTGCCGAAACTTTCGAAAATTGTGAAAATTACCATGTCTCTCTCTCTTTGGGTTTACCTTCAAAACCACCTACAATGAACGACATGGCGATTTATCTGGACAACAATGCCACCACCCGGCCCGCGGACGAAGTGGTAGCGGCGATGCTGCCTTATTTGACCGAGTGGTGGGGGAATCCATCGAGTCTTCATCGCATGGGGCAATATGCACGCAAGGGTGTCGACGAGGCGCGCGAACAGGTGGCCACCGCGATTGGTTGCACCCCCAGCGAGCTGACCTTCAGTGGGGGGGGGACGGAATCCATCAACACGGCTTTGCGCGGGCTGGCGGCTCAACGCCCGGGTCGTACGCAGATCGTCACCAGCAGCGTCGAACACGCCGCCACGCGCATGGTATGTGAGCATTTGCAGAAGGCCGAAATGAAAGAGATTCTCGAAATCAACGTGGATCAGACGGGCACGCTCGATATCCACCAGTTCGCGGCAGCCGTTACTGACCAGACTGCGCTGGTGACGATCATGTGGGCCAACAGCGAGACGGGTGTGCTCTACCCGGTGCGTGAGATTTCTGAGATCTGTGCGGCGCGTGGCGTGCCGTTTCATTGTGATGGCACGCAGGCGGTGGGCAAGTTACCGGTGAATGTGCATCAATACCCCGGGTTAAGTGCGATGAGTTTCGCATCGCATAAATTTCACGGGCCCAAGGGGGTTGGAGGTTTGTACGTGCGGCGGGGCGTACGCATTCCCGCACTGATGTACGGTGGGCCCCAGGAGCGTAACAAGCGGGCTGGGACGGAGAACGTGGCGGGGGTTGTGGGCATGGGCAAGGCGGCGGAACTTGCCGGGGCGTCATTAGGCAAGATGAAATATGTCGCTGAGTTACGCGATCGGCTTGAGCGTGGGATCGAGTCGAAGGTTGATATCGCCAGCGTCATCGGGCAATCCAGTCCGCGTTTACCTAACACGACCGACATTGGGTTTGCGCGACTAGAGGCGGAGGCAATTTTGCTGTCGCTCAGCGAACGTGAAGTTTGCGCTTCAGCAGGGTCGGCATGCAGCAGCGGAAGCCTGGAGCCGTCACCGGTTTTGCGTGCCATGGGCGTGGATCCGATTGTGGCGCATGGCGCTATTCGATTCAGCCTGTCACGCTTCACCACCGAAGCAGAGATTCAAAGCGCTCTGGCGATCGTGCCCGGGGTGATCTCCCGGTTGCGTCAAGTGCTTCCGGTTGGATAAAAGGCTGGCGTGCATCCTTGGAGGGGTGTGATTTTTAACTTTGAATCAAAATTCGGCGCGACTTCTCTTTTTGTAACAGGCGAAGTCGCGCTTTACATGAGCGTGCTGTTGATGGTGCGCGGGCTTTGCCGGCGAAAGCCGCTGTCGCCAGGCCGAAGGGCAATCGCAGGTGCTATCCCTACCGCAATGGTCGTTCTTAGCGCGATGATCTGCGGTCGTGCGGATGTGGCCATGGCAGTCATTTTTGGGGCCAGTGTATCAGTCATGGCGGGGGTCACCGGATTGTTGGCGGTTGCGGCCCCGCTAGGCGGCGGACCGCTCAAATGGCGAAGGGTGTGGCCTTTCCTGCCGGTGGCAGCACTGCTGATTTTTATGGGTGGCTTTCATTCTGTATTGCACTGGAAACTAGGTTTGGCGCTCGTGCTCGAGGGATTGATTTTGATGACGATGTGGACAGAGCCCCCAGATGTAATTGACGAGACTGAAATAACGCCATCCGCAACAAATTCATGGTTATGGCTCGTTGCTGGGTTAGTTTTAGCCGTTGGAGGTGCGTGGGTAGCGGTGCAGGGCAGCTGTGATTTACCGGAGTTTTATCGGGCGCGGGGAGGAGCCGCGTCCATGTCGGCCGAAGGAATTGCCGCAGCTATGATCGGCGCCGCTCTGACGCTCCCGTTGGTGGAAACTGGCCGCCAGATTGCGCGAATGGGCGAGCCATGGGTTCCCATGACCGCCAACTTGGGCATGGTGTTGATCAACCTCTGCGGGTTGGTACCAATCGTCTGTTTCTGGGCCTATGTGAAAGCAGTTTTTCAGAACAGTCACGGCCTGCAAATCAGTATGCCCGAACATATTTTACTTAGTGCGTTTCCTATGCCAGTTTGGCGGATTGATACAGTGGCGTTGATGTTGTTGGCGTTGCTGCAGGTGCCAATCGGGCAGAATAAATGGCAGATTGGACGCATCGGCGGATGCTTGCTGATGTTCGTGTACATCGTTTACATGGGGGTAACGCTGATCTTGCCCCGAAGCTGGTGAATGCCAGCGGCCCTTCCCCTTTCGGATTTGCTTTACAAACCCTTGAGACCTCACCATCATTCCCGTCCATGAGCACATCTCCCGTGGCATCGCCCGTTATCGAACGCAAGCCTTTTGAAGCGCCCATGGAAGACGTCATGGCGGGCGCGGCCCGCTGGGAAATCAAGGTGCACGACCACGGCCTCGTTGCCCTCATTGATGTCATGCCGCGGCTGGCACCCCAAGGGAAGACCGCCGATTTTGCGATTGTTCAGGCGGCCCGGGTTTCTTATGGCGAAGGAACAAAGCAGGTGAGCGAGGATCGCGGGCTCATTCGCTACCTGGCGCGGCACCGGCATACCACGCCCTTCGAGATGGTGGAGTTCAAATTTCATCATGTGATGCCAGTATTCATCGCCCGGCAATGGATTCGCCATCGCACGGCCAACGTAAACGAGTACAGCGCCCGCTATTCGGTGGTGCGCGATCGCTTTTATCACCCATCAATATCAGAGGTGCGAAAGCAAAGTGCCGCTAACCGCCAGGGCGGGACTGAGCCGATCGATGACCTGACTGCTCAGGAATTTGTGCAGTATCTAGACGATGTGGAAAAAGGGTATGGGCAGTATGAAAAGCTGTTGGAAAAGGGCGTGGCGCGCGAGATGGCGCGCATCGGGCTTCCCCTGAGCGTATACACCGAGTGGTATTGGAAGATCGATCTTCACAACCTGTTTCACTTCCTCTCATTGAGGATGGACGCCCACGCGCAGCAGGAAATTCGCGATTACGCGAACGCGATGTATGCGTTGATTCGTCCGATTGTTCCCGTCGCGGCCGAGGCATTCC
>JBBSFP010000218.1:0-5366 GCA_038238625.1 Tepidisphaerales bacterium | reverse complement strand
GTCATCTCCTGGTCGCGTTGCTGGTTGACGAACTCCATCGCACGGCGGGCCATGTCGGGATCAAGCTGGATCCACTGCCCCTGGTGGCGAACCAGCGGAGTTTGCTGTTGGGCGAGGTGCGAAAATTCTTCGGGGGTCAATCGCAGATCGCCCACCGCCACCTGCCAGTCAAAACGCAACAGGGCATCGAGTGCAAAGTGCCCGGCAGAGACGGCGATGGAGGGGTCCTGCAGCTCCCCGCGCTGGCCGGGCCGCTCGATGGCACGCAACATTTCATCGGTGGGATCGAGCGTCTGGTCGTCGTGATCTTCAAAGCTGGCGATGGGCCGCACCGCCAGGCGCAGGCCGAAGGTACCACCGCGACGGGCCCATTCGGGAAGCTGCACGGCAAACCCCCCATCCAACAGCAGCGGCGCCCATTGTCGAATAAACGCGCTGGCCTGCAGCGTGGTGAGATCAATCCCGGTAGGCTCGGCGCTGGCGATCATCTCCGCCGCCATGGGGAACACCGGCGCCGCCCGGTTGAGTTCGGAGAGCAACTGGTTGCGGCGCAGCTTGAGATTCCGCCCCAGCAATGCCGAACCGGAACCCGGCTGCCAAAGCTCGGCGGCATCAATGCGGGCGGTATCGTCCATCAGCGATTCGAGCTGCAACGAAACGCGCCAGCCCGCCCCTGTGGCAGCAGCCACCGCGACCGAATCGCCGGGCGTGGAAGCTACCGCCGGCGCATCGGTGGCAACTTCGGCGGCGGCAAGGTCGGCAGCGGCATCTACGGGGTCGGCTTCGGCGTCGTCGCCATCGGGATCGGCGGGTTCATTGAGAATGAACCGCAGGCGCATGGCCACCGCGGCGCGGGCATCGTCCAGTTGCGACACCCACCCCTCCACCATTTGCGCCAGCACGGAATTGTCAGCTGCATCACCCGGCACGTGCGATTCTGTCCCCAGCAGGGCCGCAAGCCAGCGCGTTTCCAGCGGGGCGTTGGCTTCGGTCGACCGCTGCGCGGGGGTCGCAAAAAATGGATCATCGCCAACGGATCGGCGGATGACCGCATCAAGGGTGCTGGAAAAAAAACTCTCCACCAACTGACCGGGCTCGAGCGCGCTTTCGCCCCCGGCATTCGGCGCGCGGCAGGCGGGTGGCATCGCAGCGGTCAGCCGCTCAAGCCATTCCAGCTCGATGTTGTCCTGAATCACCATGCGCCAATTAGCCGTGTACCCCCCCCCGGCGGTGGCGGGCACCATGCTCCCCACAAACTGCCGACGCTCCAGCGCTGCCGCTCCATACCGCGCCAGCGCTTGCCAGTACCGCAGCGTATCTGAAGCCTGTGAAATGAATCCCTCCGGCAATGAGAGCAACCAATCAAAACCCTGCACCGGCGCAAAAAACAAGCAGGGAATCGCATGCAACTGCAGCGAAAATCCTTCCGGAATCGGCGGCAGGCCTCCCGGTGCCGATTGAGATTCCATCGCCAGGCGCTTCCAAGGTGAAGCCAGCGGCTGCCCGCCGGGCGCTGTCGGGAGCGCAAGCGTAAGCTGCGATTCGGCGGCAATGCTGCAGAGCAGCGCATCGGAAGACAGTTCCCCAATCATGGCGCGCAGTTCACCGATATTTGCAAACGGGGCGCTGCTGCTCGCCGAACTCTCAGAGACGGAAGCGGCATCGCCAGGTTCAGGCGTGCGCTCGGCCCAGACATACAGCCCCGCGGGCTGCCACAGCGCGTGCGGGATGATCACCGCGGGCGAAGAACGGGAAGGGACCATCAACGTTTTTAATTGAATACTTGGGATCGATGACAAACAGGGCCTCAAAATTTCAAAGCGGGGTGTTAGGTTTCAAAAGGGGATCACGCAGTTCATTGATCGCTTTTTCACTGGGTCTGGGCCGCAACGTTGGCCACGATTCGGCGGACGATTTCGGTTGCCACCGCCGGGGTGTAACCGATGACACCGTCCACATTTTGTCCGACCAGTCCCGCGGATAAATCTTCGGTGGAATAGATCACCAGCCATTGTCGGCCCAGTGCGATTCCCTGCAGGCGCAGGCGTGTATCAGCGCCCACGCGCTGCCGCGCCGCACGCCGATACCCGGGGATGATTGATCCATGGGTATCCACCCCGCCGCGCTGCTGCAGTTCGGCGCGGGTGCCGGTGGGTGCGACAAGTGGGGGCGCCGACGAATTCGCAGGCAAAGGGGCGGGCAGGTTTTCCGCTTCGCGTGCAGCCACCGGCTTGAGCGCGTTAATGCTCCCCGCAGGATCTCCCGCCCGGGCGCTGGCATCGGATGGCTTGCCGCTGGGATCCGCACCCGCATCCGGATCAGGTGCCTCAAGCAATTTGGGAACCCCCAGCAGCGGATCATCCGGCGGCAGCGGTTTTAACTGCGCCTGGGGAATAATGCTGTTGAGAATCGGTTCAATCGACTTGGCAAATTCGGTCGATCCCCCGGCCGCATCCACCAGCAGCAAACCGCCGCGGGCAAAAAATGCCTGCAAATCGCTCATCTGCTCGGCATTAAAATGCACCGCGCCCGTGCCCGTGAGGTGGGCAATGCGGCACTTGGGCAGCGTGCCATCCCCCAACAGCGCCGTCTGCAGGCGCAGATCCAGCGCGTACTGGTTGTGCAGAATATCAGCCAGCCGCCGCCAGCCACCTGGCTCGGGATCCCAGTTTCCGTCATAACGAATGCGGGCGAAATTGATCCGCTGATAGCCCGGTGTCTGCGGGCCGATACGCGGATCATGCCACACGATGTACGGGTCGTACTTGCTTTTGAGCGTCCCCGGGTCAGCCGCGTAGAGACAAATGTTGGTTGCAAGATCAAAATCCGGCAGTGCTTCGGCGGGGTGGCTGTGCTGCAGCGCGCGCCCCAGGTCTTCGCGGGTGACCAGCATCGCCCATTCACGCACGCCATTGGATTGCGCAACGATCTCCACAGGCCGGGTGGTCGGGTTATACGCCTTAAAGATCA
This sequence comes from Tepidisphaerales bacterium, assembly GCA_038238625.1. Taxonomy (GTDB): domain Bacteria; phylum Planctomycetota; class Phycisphaerae; order Tepidisphaerales; family Tepidisphaeraceae; genus JBBSFP01. The sequence continues at coordinate 2,396 of JBBSFP010000218.1, read as the reverse complement.
GGTGATCGTCCGGCAATTTTCGCAGCGGATACTGCGGAAAAAGCTCGGTCAGCAATTCAGAAAAGGATTTGGCAAAAGCCTCATCGGCGCAGTCGGCATTGCCCAGGAGCATGCCTCCTTCTTCGATAAATCGGCGGAGGTGATCTTTCTGATCCGCGGAAAAGCGCAGCGACCCTTTGCCCGCAAGATAAAGCAGCGGCGCGTTGTGAAAATCAGCGGGGTCGCGGCTGATGTCGACCACCTGCCATTGAAATTCGCGCTCGTAGGTGTGCCCGAAATAGCGCGAAAGATGAGCCGCATCGCGCGGGCGCTGGTTCCAATTTCCTTCATAACTGAGCTTGTTCACCAGCGTGGGCTGGCCGCCGCGCGCTAGAAATAAAATCGCAAACGCGGTGGTGTGAATCGGCTCGTGGAGATTCTGCGCCGGCCAGGCACCGTCCGCCCCCTGCGCCTGCAAAAGGAATCGCGACCCCTCATCGTACCAATCGTGTGTCCCGATATAGCGAAACCCGCTGGCCACCCCCACGCGCTGCAGCCCAAAGAGGTAATAGTAGGGCCCTTCGTTGCTGGGCGGGTTATGCGTCACCGTGAAATGGCTCGCAAGCCAGGCCATGCCGCGGTCAAGCTCCAGCGTGCTGGCGTTGCCATGACAATCGTTCCCCGAACCCGTGCGCATCTCGTCCTCGGCGATAAAAAGCGTAGCCAGCCCGGCTACGGTCATGGCGGCGGTCGAGGTATTCCCCGGCTTATAGCCCCAGCCGCCATCGTCGTTTTGATCCCGTTCCCAGGCGTGTTGCACCATCGCCCAGTAGGCAGTGCCTGGGTCCATCCCGCGTAGGGCAGATTCCCAGGCACCCAGCACCCCGTATTGGCTGACGCTGTGATCCACGGCGCTGCTGGGTTTATCCAGGTATGAATAAAGCCCCCAACCCGCGTTGGGTTTTCCCTTGGAATCCTTCTGCGGAACGATGCCATGCAAGATCGCCTGCTCATCGCTGCGCATCTGGTTTTTTGCCGGTTCCCCAGGAAGCAGGGCGAAGGCATTCATGCGCATCGACAGCGCGTAGATGCCATGCATGGGGGTTTTGCGGAGCCATTCGATGCCCTTGGCAACGCGCGGATCAACCGGCGATTCCCCCGCCGACAGCAGGGCAAAAACCACCATCGCGGTAGTGCCCCCATACTGCCCGCCATAGATGTTTTGATGAATCGGAAAAGGTTCGCTGCCATAATCCCAGGGGACGCTCTGATCGACTGCTTCCCACGAGCCGGTCGGCTTCTGCTGGCTATAGAGATACGCCATCCCGCGGCGCATCGCGCGATCCACTCGCCTGGGGGAGAGGGGAACCCTTCCGATGGCTCCAGCTTCCGGTGTCAGCGGCACACTGGCCTGGGCATCGGTCTGTGCATTGGGCAATGAAGCGGCCACCGGCGCGGAGCCAACCTCGGCGCGAACACTCAACGCGCTGCTTAACACGATCAGCAGTGCCCCCGCCGCCAGCAAAAAAATGACTGCCGCCTTCTTCATGGACCGCACATTCTAGCGGCCCAGCCACCCTGTGGATACCGCACCAAAGCCCGCCCCACCGCCGTCTTAAAAGCGCGTTCCCATGCCGTTGGTGCCCGTTCTGCGATCCCTGCTCAAACTTTACTTACCCCGCCACCACGCATATAAGTAAACCCCTGCCTGCAGCGGGTTGCATCACCGGAGTCTTCACCATGGCCGAGATGGATCGCCAGAAAATTGCACCCGAAGCACCGGCAAAATCCAGCGGCTCGGATGCAGGCACGCAAGCCGTCGAATCAACCACTTCCCAGTCGGCCCCCGCGGGTAGCGAACCATTTTTGCCGCACTCCACCGTGCTTATTGTCGATGACAATCCGCAAAATGTGGAACTGCTGGTGGCGTTTCTGGAATCGCTGCCGGTGCGTTTGATGACCGCTGTGGATGGCATCGATGCGCTGGAAAAAATTGCTGCCCATCACCCCGACCTGATTTTGCTCGACATCATGATGCCGCGCATGAGCGGGTTTGAAGTCTGCAAGCGTGTGAAAGCCGACCCCAAGACCCGGGATGTGCAGGTGCTGATGGTGACAGCGCTCAATGAGCTGGGGGATATCGAGCGTGCCTCCGAAATGGGCACAGACGATTTTGTCAGCAAGCCGGTGAACAAATTTGAATTGCTGACGCGCGTGAAGAGCCTGCTGCGCGTGCGTCATTTGAAAAATGAGCTCGAACGCGCGCTCACGTATCTCAACGAGATCGAACAAGAAGAAGAGACCACCTGAAACGCCCCGCTCGAGGGTTCCAAAACAAAAGAAGGATCGTATGAAAACCAGGATCATGCCGTGGCTGCGGTGGTGCATGAGCTTGAGCATGGGCGTGTGCATGGGCG
>JBBSFP010000217.1:0-5370 GCA_038238625.1 Tepidisphaerales bacterium | reverse complement strand
CGGTGAGTTCGAAAAGGTTGCCGCGGATGCTGCCAAGGCTTTTCCAAAAACGATCTTCATCGTGGGTGGGTGCTCCAACGAGATTCCGGGTGCGGTATCGGTCGATTTTTTAACCAGTGATGCTTCGAAGCTGGTGGGTTTTCTGGCTGGTCGATTGTCCATAACGGGCAAGGTTGCTTTCGTGGGGGCCGACCCGGTGCCGCCATTGCAATCGTGCTACGACGGGCTGGTGGATGGGTTGCAATTGGGTTCGGATTCCACCGCCCGTGCCCTGCCTGCGTTATGGACCAACAGTTGGGATTCTCCGACGGCAGCGCGCGAGAAGACGGAGACCGCCATCGCTGCCGGGGCAGACGTGATTTTCCAGGACGTTGACGCGGCAGCCCGTGGAGTGTTTCAGGCGGTGCAGGATGCCAACAAAAATGGCAAGCGCGTCTACGCGTTTGGCTGTAATTCCAATCAGAACGCCATGGCTTCGGAGGTCATTGTTGGCAGCGTGGTGTTGAACATTCAAAAAGCCTACCTCGACCTGGCGTCCAAGGCCAAGGACGGCTCACTCAAGCCCGGCTCGATCAAGCTCGGCCTTGAAGGGCAATATGTGGATTTGGTGATCAACGACAAGAATCCAGCCATCACGGATGATCTCCGCAAGCAAGTGGATGAGATGCGAAAAAAACTGCTGGAAGGTAAGAAAAGAACACAATGAAGTTGACCGTGTTTACGTTGCCACTTGCTTATACGGGGTGTAGGATGCGTCGCTTTGCGGTTCTGTCAGCCGATCGGGAGCTTTTTGTCTTATGCGTCTGACCGACATCCTGAAACTGGAAAACATCAAGGTACCGCTGGCTTCGACGATCAAGACGGACGCGATCGCTGAGTTGGTTGATCTGTTGGCGGCCAACCATGCGATTACCGACGCCAAGAAGGTGCTCGATGCGGTGCTTGATCGCGAGAACACGCGTACCACCGGGATTGGAAACGGCCTGGCGATTCCGCACGGGAAGTGTTCTGGTACACCGGACCTTGTGATGGCTGTGGGTAAAGCGCAGACACCGATCGATTTTCAATCAGTGGATGGCCGTCCGGTGACGTTGATCTGGTTGCTGGGTTCCCCGCCTGAAAAGACAGGGCCGCACATTCACGCGCTTGCGCGCATCAGCCGATTGATGACGATTGACAAATTTCGTCAATCTCTAAACACGGCGCAAACTGCACAGGAAGTTTACGATTTGATCGTGCAGCAGGAAAACGCGCTCTAATGGCCGGGAGTTGGGGTCGGTTTTGGTGCATCCACTTGCCCGGGGTTTCCTAACCGGTGCATCGCCACCACAATTTCCTTGAGTTTTGCGAGCTTTGCCTCACTTCCCACACCGGTCTCCCCTTTTGCAAATTCGATACCCACGTCGACAACGCCATCATTGTTGGTTTGCATGTATACCAATTCGCCTTCAATGAGAATGGCGATTTCGCGATAGGCAAGTAGCAGGCGCAGCCGGTCACGGGCCATCAGTGACGGGGATTTCCCCCTGACCGGTAACACTTGCAAACCGATGCCGCCCAGGCTGATGTTGCCAACCTTGACGGCCAATTCCATGTGGGTGCTGGGCGTGTCGAGCAGTGCCACCCGTTGCATCATTCGCCAAACCCGAAAGGCCATTTCATGATCTTCGGGAACATTGACACGCAAGTGAGCGCGAAGCTGAACGGACCGAATTTCACTAGGATAAAGCAGCAGGATCGCGCCGATGCGCGTGCCTTCGCTGGTCGCATAATTGGGGTGGGCAATCTGGATGGTGGAAGTAAAAGTAAACTTGCTCAACTGGGTTTTGAAAGCGACGGCAACCTCAGCCTTTTGCGCAATCGTCGCTTCCACTAATTGCTGTTCACCGGCTGGCGGAGCCTCCATCCAGATTCCTTCGACATCCTCCGCCAGAAACCGCGTTTTGAAATGGCGATGGGTTCCTTCTACAGGCAGTGAGAGCACGGCACCCGAACTTCGGGCAATTGGCTCACGCAATATGTTGTCTTCCCAACTGGACATCCAATCGTCCTCGTGCTGACGGAGTGCTGACGGGAACTAGGCCAACCGGCGGTGCCGCCTGATTTCATCACGTTGCAGGTTGCCAACCAGAGCGGTTAGAAGCGAAAGTGTTTGACGGCCCGCCAAGTCATGCTCAAGCTTGGTGAAGCTGAATCCGCCATTGATCAGCGTTTCGGTGATTGTGCGGCAATAGCGTAAACGACCTTCCACGATAATTTCTTTGCCTGCATGCTGCATCTGGATACGCAAGCGTTGGTCATCTTTAAGCGCGGGTAGCTTTTCTTCGGTGGGGCGCATTTCAAAACCCATCCCGCCGATCGCAATGTTGCGGGCTGCAACGTTCAACTGCAGCACATCCAGCGGGCGATCAAGCACCATCGAATGTTCGGGAATCCGCCATGCACGCAGCACCAGGCCGATATGTTCCGGCAGGAGCACGCGGTATGCCGAGCGACGCTGGATGGGGCGAATGTCCTCAGGGAACTGCACCAGCAGGGCCATCACGCAAGTGCCAGGGCTGATTTCAAAATTTTGCAGCCTTTCGGAAACGGGGCTGGACAGCGTCAGCATCGATTGACCCGACTTCATTTCCAGGGCTATGGGGGTGCGATCGAAAATCAGCCGGTCGAGCAAATCCTGATCTTCGGGCGGGGCTTCGATGATAAATCCGTCTTCGCGCTCCGCCAGCAACCGGGTGGAATGGTTCCGCTGCATACCGGCTGAAGGCAGGGAGAGAGTCGCCCCAACATTTCGGGCGATCCCATCGCGCAGTTGTTCCCCGGGAGTTGCTGACATGTCCAATGTATCGACTGGCTTCATTACGAAGTTAATCCGCCTTAAATGGTTTATGCAGCCTTCGCCGTCTGTAACGAGGGATATCGGACCCTCTGCTTTTCTCGATCCGGCCGCTTTGACGCGTGGCGCGGCAAGCCCCGCGAGCCGGAATCTACTACCTCAGCGGTGACGGCACCGTGCCTGGCGCAGGAGCCCCTGCTTTTGCGGGCGTGGTCGCCGGTCGAGTTGCCGATGGATTCGAATCCAACTGCCCTACTTGGCTTCCAGTCGCAGTATCGTATACGCGGACTTGCCCGGTGAAATCGCCACAGATTAAACGTTGATTGTCATGGGTAAAGGCAGCATGCAGCGCAATATCATTAAAAGCAAGCAAACTCTTCCCGGGCACCCCCTCGCGGCTGAAAAGCCTCACCTGCTTGTCGCGCCCCACACTCGCCAACCGCCCCTCATGATCTACGGCTACGTCGAGCGATCCTCCCGGGTTGGCGGTAATTGATTTAAGAGATTCCCCGCTATGTGCATCCCACAACTTTACCGTGCCATCCTGGCTGCTGGACGCGATCACGTTTCCATCTTCCCGAAAAACCACCTGCGTAATGGCATCTTTGTGCCCGCGCAACGTGTACAACTCGCCCCCGTTGCTCGCTTCAAAAATGTACAGGTTCCCCGAGCGATCGCCGCTGGCCAACAGTTTCCCATCCGGGCTGAATGCGATGGCGGTCAGCCAGTCGGTGTGCTTCTTAATGGTGTAAACCGGCTGCGATGGATTTCGAATATTGAAAACTTTAAGAACCTTCGACGGCCCGCCAAGAGCCACCAGCGATTGGTCGGGCGAAATGTCAGCTGCCATCACGCTGTCAAACTCTCCCCCCACCTCAGCGACGCGTTTGCCATCGGTAATATTGTAAATGACCACCTTCCCCTGCCTGGCCCCCTCTCCTCCGGCAGCCAGCAGCAGCGTCCCATTGCGGCTAAACTTGAGGACTAAAGGCAATCCATCCGCGAACGGTAATACTCCGACGAGTTCCAGGGAATCACTATTGAAAAGCAGCACCTGCCGTTGCGAACCAACAGCCACCAGCGGTGCCCATGGGCTGGCCGCCATCGACAGCAGCGGACCGGGATGGGTCGAATGCACGAGCGGCTCGCGCGAGAGTTGGACCATCGGCATCGGTGGCGGGCCCTCCGGGCGCGTGAACGCTGATTGAGCGATTGCCAGAGAGCTCGCCTGCCCGACTACAGCAACGCTCGCCGAATTATCCAGCATCCCCCCATCGATCCAGGCCTTCACCACCGCCAACTGCTTGTCCTGAAACTTCCCACCACCCTTGGGCATGTAGGGTTCTTCAGTGTGCGCCAGCACCCGATACAGCAAACTGCCATCAGCATCTCCGGGAGTGGCCACCTTACCATCCGAACCCCCCGCCAAAATCGCCTGAACGCTCGTAACATCCAGCCCGGCCTTTTTGGCGTCGGGGTTGTGGCAATTCACACAGCTGCTGCGGAAAATCGGTAGCACCTGGTCCTGAAAGGTCACCTTCTCCTTAGGAGCATTCTCTGCCCGTGACATCGTCGCTAAGCCAATCAGCGATATCGTGGCCACCAGCACCAGCACGGGTTGGCATGGCCGGTGGGTCATCGAGTGATCAGTGGTTGAACATGAATTCATTGGAATTAAGTAGCGCCCAGAAGATGTCTTCGAGCACATCGGATTGATCCGCACCGGCGGCAGCCGGCTTGGTAGTTGATGCGCTGGCTGGCACGGTCATCGTTGCAGTCAACTTCTCGAGTTCGCGCTTAGAAGGCGCCCGCCCCAGGCACCGGATATACAGTTCCTGGATGATCTGTGCGGGCGATTTCTTCTCCGCCAAAAGCTTCTTGACCGCACCGCCATCGTGAACCTTGCGATTTACCGTGTCGCCGTTGAGCAGATGCAGCGCCTGGGACAAGTTCGGCTGCATTGACACCTCGCAGGTGCACACGCTCTCACGTTTAGCGCGCCCAAATGTCGTCAGGAAAAAATTGGTCGTTTGTCCATCCACAATTTGCACGGCCCGCGCACCATTGGGCAAACCCTTAAATTTGTCTCGGGTGTCAGTCACTTCACTGATGCAATCGAGCAACACCTCCGCTGGCATTCGCCGCACCAATGCGTGCGAAAAATTGCGTTCATCGAAGCCATTGCTGTCGTTGGGCCGCGTGGAAAGCTGATACGTTCGGCTTGTGCAGATGTCGCGCACCAGATGGCGCAGATCAAACTGATAACTGCGGAAATGGGTCCCCAGCGCTTCGAGCAGCTCTTGATTCGATGGAGGGTTGCTGACGCGCACATCGTCCACCGGCTCAATGATGCCCCGCCCCATGAAGTGCGACCAGACAATGTTCGCCAGGTTGCGATCGAAATAGGGATTCTGATCAGATGTCAGCCATTCCGCCAGAGCCGCGCGACGATCCTTGTCCTTCAACTCCGCCACCGCGCCGCCCAGGTATTTGGGTTGCGGCACCTTTTCGGTCAACGGGTTTTTCACCTCGTT
>JBBSFP010000216.1:0-5384 GCA_038238625.1 Tepidisphaerales bacterium | reverse complement strand
GGTTTCCACATGGCCGTAGAGCATGGTGGCGTTGGTGTAGATGCCGAGGCTGTGGGCGGTGCGATGCACTTCAAACCAGCGATCGGCGCGCACTTTTCCTTTGAACACTTCATCGTGCACGCGATCGTCAAAAATTTCTGCTCCGCCGCCCGGCATGCTTCCCAGGCCCGCATCGCGAAGCGCCGTGAGCACCTCGCGCACGCCCCGACGGCTGATGCGCCCCAGGTGTACGATCTCGATCGCTGTGAACGCTTTGATGTGCAACTGCGGACATTCTCTGCGAATGCCGCTGAGCATCGACGTGTAGTAATCAAACTTCAGCCACGGATGCAGCCCGCCGACGATATGCACCTCGGTTGCCCCGGCATCGGCGGCCTTGCGTGCGGTGGCAATCACCTGCTCAACGGGCATCTCATAAGCTCCCTCTTCGCCGCGCTTACGGTAGAAAGAGCAAAACTTGCAGGAAAGGGCGCAAACATTGGTGTAATTGATGTGGCGGTTGCGGTTGTAGTAAGCGTTGTTGCCATGCAATTTTTCGCGGACAAAATTAGCCAGTCGACCGATGCCCGCCAGGTCCCGGCTTTGATACAGCAGCATCCCATCGGCCTGCGATAAGGGCTGAGGCGCAAGTACTTTTTCCGCCACGGGAAAAAGCCGGGCGTCGGTTACAAGATTGGAAGGGGCAAACATAACGATTCCATTGTAGCCGCTGGATCGGGCGACGTTGAGCATCGCGTCGCTGTTATCGCCGCCTCGGGTCACGAGAATCGATACCGCAATATATCGATTATCCCCAACGTCCCCATGAGGACGCTGATCATTCCATTCACGGTGAAAAACGCCACATTCACCTTCGAAAGATCATCCGCCTTCACCAGCGAATGTTCGATCAGCAAAAGTCCGATAGCGATTGCGACGCCCGCCCAATAAAACATTTGAAAGCAGGGCGTGATGGTTCCCAGCGTCACCAACATCGCCACCGCGAATGCATGCGTCGCCCGACTCACCCACAGCGCTTTGCCGATGCCCAGCCTGGCCGGTACCGAGTGCAGGCCATCGGCGACATCCACCTGAAAATCCTGGCAGGCATAAATGATGTCGAACCCCGCCGTCCACGCGAGCACCGCCAGGCCCATTACGATCGGTGCCCAAGTGGGCATTCCGGCGATGGCAACCCACGCGCACAGCGGTGCCAAACCCAGCGCCGCGCCGAGATAGTAATGGCAAAGTCCCGTGAACCGTTTCAATAACGGATAGCTGGCCAAAAACAGCAACACCAGCGGCGAAAATATCAGTGGCCAGCGGTTGTGATACAGCACCCAGAATCCCCCCGTGGCGGCAATGAACCCCAGCGCGAATAACACGATCGAGCCCATGAAAAAGGCTGGCGACACACGCCCGCTGGGAATCGCGCGGCCGGCCGTGCGCGGGTTGCGCGCATCCAGCGCGGCATCAAACAGGCGATTGCTCGTCATCGCCACCGTGCGCGCAGTCACCATGCAAATCACGATCAAAACCAACTGGCCCCGCGGTGGCCACCCACGTGCCGCTAAAAAGGCGCTCAGCAATGCGAACGGCAAGGCAAAAACGCTGTGCGCAATTTTGATATCCGCCGCCAGCGCGCGGCAGCGGCCCAGGAACGGCGTTCGAATTGGTTGCGTTGCGATTTCCACGATGAGGTTTTCTTCACACCACGGTTGACGGCTTGCCGCGCTTCGGATCCCAGCGCGTGTCCATCGTGTGCCGAATGCCCAGCAGATCAAGCAATTTCCCGGCTACGAAATCCACGATCTCACCAATGCTGCTGGGGTTGAGGTAGAACCCCGGATTGGCCGGGCAGATAATCGCCCCGGCGTCGCTGAGAATTTTGTAGTTGTTGATGTCGATTGGCGACAACGGCATCTCGCGATGCAGCAGGATCAGCTTCCGCCGCTCCTTGAGCGTCACTGCCGCCGCGCGGCTGATGAGATTTTCCCCCATCCCGTGCGCTACCGCAGCCAGCGAATTGCTCGAACAAGGCACGATCACCATGCCATCGTGTAAAAAACTTCCGCTGGCGAGCTGGCAACCCACGTCATTGTAGTTGTAAGCCTGCAGGCGATGGCGATCGGTCCCCGCCAGGGCATTCAGATCAACGGTCTCCATGCCAAGTTCATCGTGCAGCAACCGCCGGCCCAACGGAGACACCACCAGATGCACATTCACCTCCGCCGCAACAAGGCCCTGGATAAACCGCTGCGCATAGGCAGCGCCGCTGGCACCGGTGATGGCTGTGACGATGTTCATGCGTTGAAGAATCGTAGCCGGTGTCAGACCCAGCCGCCATATGATGGTTTCGCGTGCGTCCGTGCGGATAGCTAGCCCACAACGCTCAAACCTTCACACCCCGGTAGCAAATGCATACACCGAAGGTAAGCGACTGGTACTGCGTGTTCGACAACCCTGCATCGCGCATCATTTGCAGGATCTGCTCGCGGCCCAGAAAGGTGTTCACGCTCTGCGGCAGGTAGCGATACGCCCCGCTCTTGTCGCCGCTGATCAGCGTCGCCGTGCGGGGCAATATCTGTGTGAAATAAAAATTGTAGAGCGCGCGCAGCAGCGGGTTGGTCGGCAATGAAAACTCCAGCACAATCAGCCGCCCCCCCGGGCGCAACACCCGGGCAAACTCACGCATGGCCACGCGCGGCTCCTGCACATTGCGGATACCGAAGGCAATCGATACCACGTCGCAACACCCATCGGGCAGTGGCAGCCCCTGCGCATCCCCCTGCACAAATCCGCAGCGCGCCTGCGACGCCGCACGGTGATCCTTGGCCCGTGCGATGGGCAACATGGCGTGGGTGAAATCGATTCCGATCACCCGCGCCCCGCTCGCCGGTTTTGCCTCTGCCGAATCACCCTGCAATGCGCGCGCAAACTTCAGCGCGAGATCCCCGGTGCCGCACGCCACATCAACTACCCGGTCCCCCGGCTGCACCCCCGCCATCTTCACGGCTTTGGATCGCCAGCGCTGATCCATCCACAAACTGTGCAGACGATTGTTGAGGTCATAGCTCCCGGCGATCGCCGTAAACATCCGCTGCACGCGCGAGCGTTTGTCCGCAACACCGTGTGGATTACGCAGCAGTGATTCACTCCATTCCAGATCATTGGCCGTCACCATAGCGGCGATTATAACGTGGTGGCTTCACGCTGGTTTGACACCATACGAACCAATCCCTTAAAATTCCGACCCCGCGCGGCCAGTTCCCCGCACCCCGGTGCCCCACACGGCCCGCACGGGCTCGTAGCTCAGCTGGTTAGAGCGCGTCCCTGATAAGGACGAGGTCACAAGTTCGAATCTTGTCGGGCCCATTGAAGTTCAGTTCGGGCTGCACGCGGCGGTGCGGCACGAAATAATGGTTTCATTGCCGCGGACCCGCGCTCCAGGCCCAAGCTCCACCAATTTGTGCAGGCGGCGTTGGCCGGAGGAAGTGAGCCTCTGGACCCTGACACGACGGGCCGGCGGAAGATGTGGCGTTGCACATGACGCCAAGCCTCAGGCGAGGGGTGCCGATGCTCGAAGTATCCGATCAGCCGGCGGTAAATTTGGGGGCATCCAATGAACATCCTCGTCCTCAATGCCGGAAGTTCGACGCTCAAATACCAGCTCTTTGCCATGCGGGGCGGAGAGGATGTGAAGATCGTCGCCAAGGGGGCGATCGATCGCGTGCAGAACATGGGGGACGCTACGCGATTGGTGTTTGAGACGCTGGGCGATCGGCCCATTGATGCGCTGGGGTATCGGGTGGTTCATGGAGGGGATCGGTTTGATCGACCGGTGCGAATCGATTCGGAAGTGGTGCGGGAAATTCGCACGCTCATCGAGCTGGCGCCGCTGCATAATTCAGTGGCGTTGCAGTGTATTGAAGCGGGGATGAAGGCGTTTGCATCGCTGCCGGGGGTGGCGGTGTTCGACACCAGCTTTCATCGCACGATGCCGGAGGTGGCCCGGCGGTATGCCATTGATCGGGCGCTGGCCGACCGGCACGGGCTGCATCGCTTTGGTTTTCATGGGATTTCACACGAATATGTTTCGAAGCAACTGCTGTGTTGCATGGGGCGAAATAGTGCTGGTAGATCGCGTTTGATTACCTGCCATCTGGGGAGTGGGGCGAGCATTTGCGCGGTCCGCGATGGCCAGAGTATTGATACCAGCATGGGCCTGACGCCTCTGGAAGGACTGGTGATGGGGACGCGTGGCGGGGATGTGGATCCGGGGTTGGTGCTGCATCTGCTGCGCGTGGTAAAAATGTCTGCCGATGAGATCGACGATTTACTGAATCACAAGAGTGGCCTGCTGGGGCTTTCGCAACGCAGTGCCGATGCGCGTGATTTGGAGACGGCCAGTGGCGCTGGGGATGCCAACGCCGAAGCTGCGCTGGAGGCGTTTGCGTATCGTTGCCGCAAATACATCGGTGCCTACGCGGCCGCGCTGGGGGGTGTGGATGGGATTGCGTTTGCTGGAGGCATTGGCGAGCATTCTCCCAGCATGCGTGCGCGCATCGTGCGCAACCTGGATTTTCTGGGTGTGCATATTGACCCTGATCGCAACGGTGCTGCCACGGGTGATCAACCTGCATCCATCGGAGATGGAAAAGTGGCCGTCTGGGTCATTCCAACCGATGAAGAACGCCAGGTGGCCGAAGAGGTTTTTACGCTCTGTCAGAACTCAACGCAGAAGGATCCAAAATGATTCCCGAAGCCATTGCGACCCGGGCGACCCATCATCAACCGATCGCCGAAGATTTGCTGGAAAAGATCGACGCCTATTGGCGTGCGGCCAACTATGTATCGGTCGGTCAGATCTATTTGTGTGACAATCCCCTGCTGCGGAAGCCGCTCACAGCAGCGCATATAAAAAGCATGCTGCTGGGGCACTGGGGCACCACGCCGGGTCAGAATTTCATCTATGCGCACCTTAACCGCATCATCAAGCAGTATGACCTGAACATGCTTTATATTTCCGGTCCCGGCCATGGCGGGCCGGCGCTGGTGGGTAACACGTACCTGGAGGGAACCTACAGCGAGGTGTATCCCAATATCACGCAGGATGAACCGGGTCTGCGGAAATTGTTCAAACAGTTTTCGTTTCCGGGCGGTATACCGAGCCATGTGTCGCCGGAGTGTCCGGGTTCAATGCACGAGGGCGGGGAATTGGGGTATTCACTGAGCCATGCCTTTGGCGCGGTGCTGGATAATCCGGACCTCATCGTGGCGTGCGTGGTCGGGGACGGTGAAGCAGAAACCGGGCCGCTGGCAACGGCGTGGCATTCCAACAAATTCATCAACGCAAAAACCGATGGCGTTGTGCTGCCGATCCTGCATCTCAATGGATACAAGAT
>JBBSFP010000215.1:0-5386 GCA_038238625.1 Tepidisphaerales bacterium | reverse complement strand
TTCGCGATGCGGTTGGCGCCGATGTAGACTTGATCGTCGACGGTGGTATCCGCCGCGGAACACAGATCGTAACGGCAATCGCACTGGGCGCAAACGCATGCTCCATCGGAAAGGCCTATCTCTATGGTCTTGGTGCGGGTGGTCAGGCAGGGGTGGAGCACGTATTCGCCCTGCTCAAATCAGAGGTTGAGCGAGCGCTGGTCCTGTTGGGATGCCGATCAGTTGCGGACCTGTCGGAGCGCCATGTGACAATGCTGGGATACGCCAAGAAGTCACACTCAGAAAGTGCAACAAACCTTTGATGGCACTGCGCAAATGTCATATACAAAAGAATTGCGCATATGAAAAGCTGTGCTATTCCGCTGTTCACGCGCTCGTTGGCCCGGTCCAGGAAATAATAATTTTGCCGAGGTGATTCGGTGACATTTCCCCAATGGCCGTGGTGACTGGGTGCCAAATTGCGGATGGACGAAAATCAGTTTTCGCCGCCGGGAGAGATGGAATGGTTGGAAGAAGCAGCAAATCTTTTGCGATCCCGTTAGTCTTGTCCCTGTTTTTCATGTGGGGCGTAGCCAACAATCTGAACGACGTGCTAATTCAGCAATTCAAAAAGGCCTTTACGCTTAGCGATTTGCAGGCGGGATTAGTGCAGTCGGCGTTTTATGCGGGATATTTCATTACCGCGATCCCAGCCGCCTATGTCATGCGCAGATTCAGTTACAAAATTTCGATCGTCAGTGGGTTGGTATTGTTTGGTGTCGGGTGTCTGCTATTCTACCCCGCCGCAGAAGCCCTCACTTACACTTACTTTCTGATCGCGTTGTTCGTGATGGCGATCGGACTTGCGTTCCTGGAAACAGCAGCAAACCCGTTCGTTATTGAGTTGGGTGATGCCGAAACGGCATCGCGACGGCTCAATTTTGCGCAGGCCTTTAACCCGCTTGGGTCGATAACCGGGGTGGTGATCGGGCGCCAGTTCATCTTTTCAGCGCAAACCCATTCGCAAAGTTCGATTACCGCAATGACGCCGAGCGACGCTCAGGCTTTTCACGAGGCTGCCGCCAAGGCCGTCGAGCTGCCTTATCTCGTGATCGGAGCGATCGTATTGGTTTGGGCACTGCTATTTTCGGTCTCAAAACTCAGCGGCGTGCATGGAGATGGCCACGATTTTGGTCGATCATTTTCGCTGCCTAACCCGCTGCGCCATCGCCACCTGGGATTGGCCGTGGTCGCCCAGTTTTTCTATGTTGGCGCGCAAGTCGGCGTGTGGAGTTTTTTGATCCGCTACACGCTGGTCGAAATACCGGGCATTAGTGAACGCGCGGCATCAAATTTTTTGATCGCATCGCTGGTGCTGTTTTTTTCGGGCCGGTTTATAACCTCGCTACTGATGAAATATATCAAAGCGTTGAAACTTTTGGCGATCTATTCCGCAATCAACATCGTTCTGATGGTTGCTGCCATGACTGCTAATGGCTTGACTGGAGTGGTGTCAGTTGTCGCGGCAAGTTTCTTCATGTCGATTATGTATCCAACAATATTTTCCTCGGGTCTGTATGGACTGAAAGAAAACACCAAATCAGCATCTTCATTATTGGTCATGGCAATAATCGGTGGGGCAGTTTTGACTGCGGCCATGGGGTTTGTGTCTGATCAGACCAATATAAAGATTGCGTATGCAGTACCAATGGTTTCATTTTTAGTTATTTTAGTATTTGCATTGATATCATCGAAATTTTCACCGTCACAACAGTCAGGAGCATGCAATGAAATTGCTGTTCACTAAATCCGATCTGCTCGGATCGCTGACAGGGCTGATCCTGCTGTCGGTTCCGGCGCAGGCCCAGTGGTCGCGCCGTCCAGATTTCCCTATCCCTTCACACGTGAAACACCTGGTGCAGAATTTCAACGCGCAAGAGTGGGAAAACAGCAATTTTGCCCCTCCCAAAGACATCAAGAAATTTCAGGAATTGCGCTTTGGCATGATGATCTCATTCGGCATCACGACGCGCAATAAGGCGGAACTTTCGTGGGGTACTATTGATTCTACGCACCGTAAGGCGCCCGATGGTGACGCTTTGTCAGATGGCCATTCCTTGCCGCGCGAACCGTGGGTGCATTGGGCCGAAGACCTCCGCTTTGAGCACTTCGATGCCCGCGAGTGGGTAAGAATAGCAAAAGCGTCCGGATTCAAGTATATCGTCTTACTGGCAAAGCACCACGAGGGCTTTCATTTCTGGGACACGCAATACTCTGATTTTAAGGTTACAAACACGCCGTTTGGACGGGATTACCTAAAAGAACTGATCGATGCCTGTCACGAGGCCCATATGCCCGTTGGAATTTACTACTCACAGCGCGACTGGTATAACCCGAACTATGAGCCGACCGGGTTTGGGAAGGATGGTACTGAACCGGGGCCGGATCACCAGAAATATATTAATTATCAGTTCAATGTTGTGCGTGAGCTGATGAGCAAATACGGCAGGATCGACATTTTCTGGCTCGATGCGCTCTGGTGGGGCGGGATGTTTCATGCAAAGGATTGGGATACAGAGCGCCTGACCCGGATGGTCCGCGAACTGCAACCGCATATTGTTATTAATAATCGTGGTTCCATTCCGGGCGATTTCGACACGCCTGAACAGAGGATGGGGACTTTTCAGAACTGGCGCCCTTGGGAAGCCGCAGTCTCGCTTGAGGAAACCTGGTCCTATTCGGGGCAAAAAGCCAAAACGTCCGATCAAGTGATCAGGCTTTTGGTCGGTGCGGCGATCAATGATGGCAATCTTGACCTTTCAATCGGTCCGCGCTGGGACGGTAGCTTCGATCCCGGTGAGGTGACGACCATGCATCAGGTGGGCACCTGGCTGTCGACGAACGGCCAGTCGATCTATGCAACGCGGGGCGGGCCGTGGAAGCCTCATCCTTGGGGTGGTTCGACGTACAGCGGCAATACTGCATATCTGCATGTCACCAAGATTAACTCCGGAGTGATCGAGATGACTGCGATCGGCGGAAACCCGGTTCATTCGATTGTTGCTCTGAATGGGCCAGGGGCAGGCCGTGCGCTGCGCTACTCGTCCAAGGGCGGAAACTTACGGATCCAGATTCCGGCAGGGCTACGCGATGCAGTCGACACAATCGTGAAAATCAAATTCCATAACAGTCTGGTCGGACTTGCGCCCATTGCGTTCGTCAATAACAATCCGGGAGCGACGTCTGATGATGTTGCGATGACCCCGTTTGATTACGAGTTGGTGTTTGGCCCGCAACTCAAGCAGGACCTGACACTGCGGACAAACTTGGGAACGATGGGCTATGTTATTGCGGAAGCTGGGAAGCAAACCGGGAATTTCGGTACGGCATCTTATATTGCCAGAACCGGTGTTGAAGTCCATCCATCGCTTCAGGTTGATTTGAACGTCCCCAAATATGTTACCGGCATTGAGATTACGACCGTGCCGACGGGCGACATTCTTGAGATGAGTTTCTCGGTCGATGGTCAGTCCTGGGATCATTATTGGCAATCCAAGCCGGGCGAAGGCGATGGCAAGTGGGATATTGACGTCAATTCCTTCAAGGCAGGCGCTGAAACACCGGGCAAAGCCGCAAAATCTATCCGATTCCGCCTGCTTTCCGACAAGCCTACGCAGTTGGTAGTCAAGACTATCAAGATATGGGGCAAAGATTCGAAATAACCCCTCCGTGATCTAACCCGTCTTATTCACCGGGAGCCTGGATTGGGGTTGGCGGACGTAGCGTAACTAACTGATTTGGGTTAGAGAAAGGGTGCTTAAATCATCCCTCTATCCCGGACAGAAAGAGCCACGCCCGCCATGACCGATGATAGCGCGCCAAGCTTCTCGTTCCCAGCGATTTGCCGCAAGAAAGTGACAGCGGCGTTCGATGGTGGCCGGCTGACCTCTGACGGTGGCGTGTTGTTGCTGGCGCAGGCGGAACGGCGATTGGGGCTGGCCGACCGGCTTGCCGCCTGCATCGCCGACCCTCGCGATCAGAGCCGCGTCATCCACGATCTCGACGACATTCTGCGTGCTCGCATGCTGGCGATCGCATGTGGTTATGAGGATGCCGACGATCTGGACACGCTGCGTCACGATCCAGGGTTCAAACTTGCGCTCGGCAAGCTGCCGGCCGGCCCAGTCGGTCTGGCGAGCCAGCCGACGATGAGTCGCTGGGAGAATGCGCCGACGACGCGCGAACTGGTGCGGCTGACCGGCGCGCTCGTCGACATCTACTGCGCCAGCTATGCCGCGCCGCCGGTCGCGGTGACGCTCGATATCGATGAGACGGTCGATATCGTCCACGGCGGCCAGCAACTGTCGTTCTGGAACGGCCATTACGGTGAGCGGTGCTTCTTGCCGATCCATGTCTACGACACCGCGACGGGCCGTCCGGTGGCGATGCTGCTGCGGACCGGCAAGACCCCCTCGGGCGCCGAGATGGCGGGCCATGTCCGGCGGCTGATCCGGCGTATTCGCCGCCACTGGCCCGCTACCCACATCACGCTGCGCGGCGATGGCCATTACAGCCGCCCCGAGATCATGGCGTGGTGCGAGGCATACAGCATCGACTATGTGTTCGGCCTGCCCGGCAACAAGGCGCTTCACGCCGATCCGGTCATCGTGACCCGGGGCGATGCCTGCGCCACCGATCGTGCGCTCTGTGGGCTGGTCGAACTGCGCCGCTATACCGAGACCCGCTACGCGGCCAAGTCGTGGGGAACGGCCAAGCGCCGCGTCGCCGCGCGCATCGAGGCATCGAGCCTGGGCCTCGACATCCGCTTCGTGGTCACCTCGATCGAAAACGGCAGCGCCGAACATATCTACGACACGCTCTATTGTGCCCGTGGCCAGGCCGAAAATCTCATCAAACTTCACAAGGCGCAGCTAAAAAGCGACCGCACCTCGTGCCGATCGGCCAATGCCAACCAGATGCGCCTGATCCTTCACACCGCAGCCTACTGGCTGATGTGGAAGCTGCGCCAGGCCATGCCGGCAAAGGCCATGCTCCGAACCGCCGAGTTCGCCACCATCCGCTTGCGCCTGCTCAAGGTCGCCGCCCGCGTCGTCGAAACCGCCAGCCGCATCCGCGTCGCCTTCGCCAGCGCCTGCCCGGACGCCGCGCTCTTCCAAACTATCGCGCTCACCCTGCGAACCGCCGGACCCTGAACAACGCGGCACGTGCCGCTCAGCCAACCCGTCCCTTCAACCCTGCCAAACCACTGCAACCAGCGATGAAACAGGCGCATCGCGACTTCGCGCCTCGAAAAGACGGTCCGACGCTCACCAACTCGCTTCACGCCAAAGCTGCATCACGGTGAATAATACGGGCTAGCTTGCAGGAACTGGAAGTCGCGGGGGCC
>JBBSFP010000214.1:0-5434 GCA_038238625.1 Tepidisphaerales bacterium | reverse complement strand
TCGCCTTCTTTTTGGAAGCCGATAATTTTACCACGTCGCCCATTGTCACTTCGGGAGGTTGCTCAAGCTCTTCGGCAGTCGCGGAGTTCGTATCTGCCAGATGCGCGGCGCGGCTTTCGATCAGGATCACACCCTCGTCGTTACGCAGCTCCTCGGTTTCATCTTTCTTCACGGTGCGGCCTTCTTCATCCAGCTTCGCATCGGCGATCGCCGTGCGGCGACGGGCTTCGGCCTGCAGCGCCTCATACAGCTTGCCTGCATCAGCGCCGCTAATGGCATGCACAGCCTTGGCGATTTCTCCGATGTACCGGGTAAACACGTCGCGACGGGCGGCTTCACGCTGCATCTTCTGGCGTTTACGCAAATAGGTGCCCAGCTTCCGACCACATTCCATTAACGCCAGTTTCATTTCCTTACGAATCTCGTCGTAGTCGGCGATGGCTTCCTTGGATTCACTGGTGAAGGGAACCCAGACGCTTGCCATGTGAATCATGATGACCAGCGGCCCGGACGGAATGGTTCCGCGCGGCTGGCCCAGGTTGTAGTTTCGCCAGCTCGTTTCGATCACTGCCTTGAAACTGCTGCAGGCGGATTGCTGAAACAGCAATGGCACGCGGTTGGCAAAACGGATCACGCGCGCCGAATCGTCGGCAGGAAGCTCGCCACCGAAGGCGATCGCCGCCTCGATCTGAAAGGGCCGCCCGCGGTACACCTCCGGGAGCCGCGAGCTGGCGGCATAGAACTCCGCCTTCACGCCTTTGAGCATCCCCGCCAGCATTTGGCGCACACCGATGGGTGCCAGGCAATCAGTGGGTGGTGCCGGCAGCCGCGCTTCCTGAAATTCCTTAAAAAGCAACTCAATTTGCTTCGGTTCGACATCACCCACTTTGGTGCGGCTATGGGCGTTGATGGCCTTGCAAAACTCGCTGGCCTTGCCAGGGCTGACGCGGCTGAACTTTTCCTGAAGAAAATTGAATAGCGTCCCCCCACCTCGGTTGGCTGCTTCGTAATCCTTCATCATTTGGATAAGAATGCCGAGCTCAATCCCCTTGGGGTGCGGTTGAATTTCGCGCGTTTCCGGGGGAAGCGCATCGGTGCCGCGCGGGAAGAAGAGCACCCCCTCTTTCTCGGCGGTGGTAAGGTTTGGATCGATTCCCAGCCCGCCCACGATCTCCCCCGGGGGAAGGTTCCCATGGGTGTCCGAAGCGCCGGTCTTTGCCATCGCGGATGGGGAAATTAATTGATCCTGCTCGTCCGCGGTCACGCGCGAGGGCGGAACGAAGGTAATGCGCGCATGCGGGTTGGCGATGGCGGACAGCTCCAGGAATTCGTCGACGCTGCCGCGCCCTTTTTGATAGCGGCCCTCAAGTTCAATGCTGACACTGGTGCCGGTGATGTAATCTTCGGTATTGAGAAACCCGGGATCGCGCGTACCGGCGTTGAGCGACTTGAAGCGTGAGGGGGGGAAATCTTCAGTTTCGCTGTCGACGGTGACTTCAGCGCGGTTGGTCTTTGTATTCATCGCCAGCTCAATGTGATGGGCTGGCTTTTTAGCCGCCGGGCGGGTGTGGATGACCATCGGCTTACCGGTGGTAATCAGGCCGTACATCCCCGCAGCCGAGATGCCGATCCCCTGCTGGCCCCGGCTCATTTTCAAACGGTGGAACTTGCTGCCAAACAGCAGACGGCCAAAGACGTTCTCAACTTGCTTGCGCACGATTCCCGGGCCGTTGTCGATGATGCTGACGCGGTAGCGTGACTGCTTGGTATTAGCAGGGCGATCGGGCTGAAGATCCTCGATCACGATGGTTACGTTCGGAAGAATCCCGGCTTCTTCGCAAGCGTCAAGTGAATTGTCCACCGCTTCCTTCACGCTGGTCAGCAGCGCTTTACGGGGGTTGTCAAATCCCAACAGGTGGCGGTTCTTGGCAAAAAATTCGCTGACCGAAATATCCTTTTGCTTGGACGCCAACGTTTCGGCGGTTTCACGAATGCGACGCGGTTGCGACATTAAAGGAGCATCCTTCGAAAGAACCTGGGCGGACCTGGCTGGAACATCCGGGGCGAAAAGTTCGGATGAAGGCTCCGGCACTGGAGAAGTTTGCGATTGTAAGGCCATCCGTGGCTCCAATGAAAAACGTCATTTTAGCGAAACTCTGTAGCCGATATCGGCTTGCACCCCACAGATTCTACAGATTCGACGAGTGCAGGATGTTAGCATATTGTATGGATGAAGCCAGCCGTGGTTCGTCCCTAATTTTTCAACCTCAATTTTGTAAGGTTGTGCTCAATTTCTGTCCTGTGCTTTTCCAACCAGGACGGCAGTATCAATTTTTTACCCAAAGCATCGGCGGATTGGTCGACCGTGAAGCCCGGAGCGTCGGTTGCGATCTCGAATAATACTCCACCTGGCTCGCGAAAATAGATCGAGTGGAAGTATGTGCGATCCATGACTGGCGACACGTTCATCCCGGCTGCCGTAAGCGTGCGGTGCCAAGACGTTTGCTGGGAATCATCGGGCGTCCGAAAGGCAACGTGGTGAACAGCCCCCGGGCCCATGTTTCCATGGGGCGCGCCCGGGACGCACAGCAGATCGACGATAGCGGCCTGGCCGTCGGTTTTGCCAGCTTGATAACGAAACCGGTTTTGATCACGACCGATCGCTTTGAACCCCATGACCTCTGTCATGAGTCGTGCGGTGGTCTCGTGCCCTTCTTCCGAGATCGTCACGCCATGGATTGAGTGGATGCCGTGCTGCGAAGCGACCGGGCCGCGTTTCGACGGCTGGCCGTCGCCATGGGCGACACCCACAAGTTCCAACTGCATGCCATCGGGATCGGTAAAGCACACTCCCTTTTCGCCGAAACGCTCGACAATCGGTCGGGTGATAACGCGATGCAATTTGAGACGATCGGTCCAAAACGGCAGTGAATCCTCTGGTACGGCCAATGAAGTGGCAGTCACCTGCGGGGGACCGACGCGCCCGCGGCCGGCACCTGGCCACGCGAAAAAGGTCATGATTGTCCCGGGGCGGCCCAGCTCATCGCCATAGTAAAGGTGATAACTTCCCGGGTCGTCAAAATTGACAGTTAGCTTTACCAGGCGCATCCCCAGCACGCCGCTGTAGAAGTCGATGTTGGCCTGAGCATTTGCGGTGATGGCGGTGACGTGATGCAGGCCGGGCAGGGTGGGCGGGCTTTCCCTCATGATTATTGCCTCTGCTGGGGTTTTATGGCGACGACGCAATCGATAGAAGTTCGCGCGGCTCCAATTTCATCCTCGTTGATCGTGTGTGCCATCCCGGGATAGCATAGGGGCGTCCAAGCCAACGCAAGGAGTGATTGATGGAGCCAGCAACTGAGAAAGCCGCGTTTCCAGTTCTATCTAAAGATGATGTAGAGGCTATCCGAGATTTCGCATCGCTGCGCGAGTGTGATAACGGCTGTACGATTTTCAAAGCGGGCGATCCTTCCATTGATTTTTACATGGTGCTCGAAGGCGAGCTCGAGATACTCAACCCCACCGACAACAACCGTTGCATCGCCACCCACGGTCCTGGCGAATTTGCCGGGGACATCGACTTACTGACTCGGCGGCCGACCATCGTCACCTGCGTTGCCAGCAAACCGTCAAAACTTTTGCGCGTGGAAGGCAAGCGATTGCGCGAATTGGTCAATCGCGTTCCCCGCCTGGGTGACAAATTGCTCGATGCATTTCAGATTCGCCGCAAACTGCTGGAAGAAACCGGCACGCTGGGTTTGAAAATCGTTGGTCCCGGCAGCTGTAAGGACACCACGGTGGTCCGCGAGTTTCTGTTTAAAAATTTCGTTCCCTTCACCTATCACGACAGCGAATCGGAAAAAGGGAAAGTCACTCTCAAGGAGCTGGGGAATCCTAAAAAGACTCCCGCCATTGTTTGCAATGACGGGAAAGTCCTTTTGAATCCATCACTCTTTGACCTGGCCAAGTGCGCGGGCGTGTGGGCGGATTGCCCAACCGATACGGCGGACCTGGCGATCGTCGGTGCCGGCCCCGCTGGAATCGCGGCGGCGGTGTATGCATCATCGGAAGGGCTCAAGACGACGGTCCTCGATCGCCTTGGGCCCGGCGGGCAGGCGGGGGCATCGTCAAAAATCGAAAACTTCATCGGATTTCCTTCGGGCCTTTCAGGTACAGAGCTGGCCACGCGCGGGGTGCTGCAGATGCTGAAATTTGGTGCCAGAATCAGCGCGCCGGTTAACGTCATGAAGCTAGAACCGGGCAAAACTCCCGATGCCCCCCACGAATTGCACCTCGACTGCGGAGCGATCGTGCGCGCAGCCGTCGTGCTGGTGGCAACCGGCGTGAGTTGGCGAAGGCTGGAAGCCAAAGGGGTTCAAAAATTTGACAATGCGGGCATCTATTACGCCTGCACGACTGTCGAAGCGGATGTGCATCAGGGACATGAACTGGCGGTGGTGGGCGCAGGAAATTCTGCGGGCCAGGCCGCCATGTTTCTTTCAGAGCACTGCGCCCGCACGGTCCATCTGATCATCCGCAAAGAACTGGGCGCAGGTATGTCGCTCTACCTGGCCGACCGTATTCGCGCGGCTTCCAACATCACGGTACACAACCAAACCGAGGTCAAAGAAGTTTTTGGCGATCGGCGTATTACTGAGATCGAGATTGAAACTCAGCCGGGGAACCAGCGTTCGCGCATACCGGTTAAAGGAATGTTTATATTTATCGGTGCCGAGCCCCATGCCGAGTGGCTGCCGGACTCGGTTTCGCGCGATTCGCTGGGGTACCTGCTGACCGGGGTGGACGCCGAACGGTGTGGCAAGTGGCCGCTTAAGGATCGTTTGCCTTGTGCGCTGGAAACAACGCTGCCCGGCGTGCTGGCAGCCGGGGATGTGCGCGCGGGTTCGACCAAACGCGTGGGATTTGCCGTGGGGGACGGTTCGCTGGCTGTGACCTGTGTCCATCGGCTGCGGATGCTGAGGCAATAGGGCGCGGCAATCTGCCGCCAGCGAGAATCACTTCCGTGAACGGCATCGGAGACAAAGTTTTCCTTTGTGCTTGAATCGCTTTGACACATACGTTTTATTGTGGGCTTCAACATCGCCATACCGCTCGAGCTGCATGGCAGCTCCCGTATGCCCGATGTGATCTCTACGGGAATCGGAGGAGTCATGGCTATTTCGCTGTTCGCTCGCTTGCATCGCAGGTTTGGTCCGCGTGAGGATGCGGTCAGCCGCCGCGATTTGCTTAAGGCCACGCTGCTGGCGTCGAGTGGATTGCTGCTGAGCCGTATGCCCGCGTTTGGCGATTCTCCGGCGCGAAGCAACGGGATCAAGGTCGCCGTCATCGGGGCGGGCTTCAGCGGGCTGGCGTGTGCTTATGAGCTGATGATGGCCGGCTACGATGTACGCGTGCTGGAAGCACGCGACCGCGT
>JBBSFP010000213.1:0-5459 GCA_038238625.1 Tepidisphaerales bacterium | reverse complement strand
TAGGTCAGCCACCGACACCGGGTCAGCCACCCGCACCCGGTCAGCCACCGACGCCAGGCCAGCCACCGGCACCGGGTCAGCCACCAGCTCCGGGCCAGCCACCCGCGCCAGGTCAGCCACCGGCACCGGGTCAGCCACCGGCACCGGGTCAGCCGCCAGCACCGGGCCAGCCACCGGCACCGGGTCAGCCACCGGCACCGGGCCAGCCACCGGCACCGGGTCAGCCACCGGCACCGGGGCAGCCAAAGCCGCCGATGCCCAATCAGCCACCAAGCCTGAGCCAGAAAATCCAGGACCTATCCAAGCGGCAAGCGGATCTGACGGAGCAGACCAAGCATCTGGCGACGCTGTCCGATCCCGATGCCAACAAAAAAGCGATACAAAAACTCCAGGATGCTACCCAGAAGCTTGCCAACACCCTGGCCGATGACAAGGACGCGATTCCAAACAGCGCCAAGGAAGCGCTCAAGGATGCCAAGAACGACCTCCACAATGCGCAGGCCGAGGCCAACGCCAATCATCCGGATAAGGCGAAAGAAAAAACCGACAAGGCACTTCAGTCGCTGACCAAGGCAGAGTCTGCATTGGAAATGGCTAAGAACGGTCTGCCACCGGGTTCTGATCCGAGCAAGCCCAGCTCACCTTCGGCCAGCGCCGACGATCAGAGCAAGATGACGCCGGGTGATGATAAGAATGGCATGAAAGCCAATGAGGACGTTCCCAGCAAAGGCAAAAGTTCCAATCGCACGGACGCCAGTGAAGGGTCGGGCGCGGGTGGCGACCGGGCCAATGCCCATGGCAGCAGCGCTTTTCTGGGACTGCCCGAGCGCGACCGCGATGTGCTGCGGAATAGCCAGAGTGATAAGTACCCCGAAGAATATGGTCCTATGATCGAGCAGTATTTGAAGAATCTATCGGATCAATCGGGCGGTAAGTAGTGAGCGATTACGACCGCCGGTTGTGATGAATGATTGCTGTACTGGAAATGTGATGCGAAAAACCGAGCGGTCTTTATTCGGGTCGGTGGTTGTAACGTTAGTGCTTACCGTGCTGGCGTTGCCCGTCCTGTCGGTGCAGGCAGCGGGTGGCTCCAAAACCGCTAAGCCAACACCGGTGCCCGCGGCCCCGTCACCGGCTACACCAGCGCCAGCCGTGCCCGTCAACCCACCCGCTCCACGCGCGGTGCTCAACGGAGCGCCCGGCGCGCAGTCTGCTGTGGTACAGGATAATGCGATTGTCGATGAGCAAACCGAACTGCTCATTCACGGTGCGCTCAAATACCTCACAGCCCAGCAAAAACCCAACGGATCCTGGAGTATTTCCGGCAACCATAACATCGCCATCACTTCGTATGTGCTGGTGGCGTTCATGTCCGCGGGGAATGTCCCTGACGAGGGCGAATTCGGCAAACCCGTGCAACGTGGCGTGCAGTACCTGATGGACCATGTCGGGGCTGATGGATACATCTCTGATGGCCCATCCAGCAACATGTATGGTCATGGTGTATCGACCATCGCGCTGGCCGAGGCATATGGTCAGACAAAGGATCCTAACATCCGGGCCAAGGTAGAGCTGGCGATCAAGCTGATCACCTCCTGCCAGAACAGGGAAGGGGGCTGGCGTTACCGCCCGCGCATTGCCGATGCGGATATCTCGATCAGCGTGCTCCAGTGCGTTGCCTTGCGGGCGGCTAAGAACGCCGGGATCGAAGTGCCACAGGAATCGCTTGACCGGGCGGTGTCGTTTATCAAAAGTTGTTATGACCCCAAGACCGGCGGCTTTGGGTACAAACCCGATGGTCCGGCTGGTTTCGCCCGCACCGCCGCGGGGATCTATAGCCTGCAGGTGTGCGGGCTCTATAACGATCCGATGGTCAAGTCCGGTTGCGATTACATCCTCGGCGAAGAGACCAAGCCGGGTAAGCAGTACATCACCTACGGCACCTTCTATGCCGGCCCGGCGATGTACATGATCGGTGGCGATCACTGGGCCAAGTGGTACGACAGTGAAAAATCAAAGCTGATCAAGAGCGTGAAGCGCGACGGTGAACTGGCTTGCTGGGAACCTGTCGACGGCATGCTGGGTACCATTTATGCCACTGCCGTTGACACTACGATTTTAGCAATTCCCTATCACTACATGCCGCTCTACCAGCGTTAAACGGCATACTGCCTCAACCCCCTTTGTCCAAATCGCTCCCTCGCGTATCCTGCATCGCGTGGAACCTGACGTCGATTTCCTGACCGACAGCACCCGTGCTGCGGGCGACATTCGATTGCAGCAGGCTGTCGGCACCGCGGTGATGAAGCAGTACGTCGGGCGTGAGCTGCGCCTGACAGAGCTCCCCAACGCTGATGCTCTGCGCACGCTTGCGGGAAACATCAAGCAGCATGCGCTCGATCATCTTGATTACTACCTTGCTGAGCTGCAGCGGAATGTCGAACGCAACGGGGGCCATGTGCACTTCGCCAGCGACGGTGCCGAAGCGCAGCAGATCATCCTGAAGATTCTGACGGAGGCCAACTGCTCTCGTCTGATCAAATCCAAGTCGATGGTGAGTGAAGAGATTCATTTGACCCAGACGTTGGAAGCCCAGGGCCTGGACGTGGTTGAAACCGATCTGGGGGAATACATCATCCAGGTGACCCATGATCGACCGAGCCATATTGTGGCACCGATTGTTCACATGGATCGGCAATCCATCGGCCGCACGTTTTCAAAAGTTTTCAGCACGCAATACACCGATGATCCCGAAGCGCTGACAATGCAGGCGCGCGAACATCTGCGTGACAAATTCCGCCGCGCCGATGCGGGAATGACGGGCGCTAATTTCGTAGTCGCCGAGACCGGGCAGGTGTGTGTCGTGGAAAATGAGGGGAACGCTCGGCAAAGCATTACCATGCCGCGCGTGCTGATCAGCCTCACCGGGATTGAGAAGGTTGTTCCCAGGCTTGAGGACCTGTCGGTGATGCTCAAGCTGCTGGCGCGCAGTGCCACCGGGCAGATGATGACGGTGTACACCAGCATTTTTGGTGGGCCGCGCGCGGCCGGGGAACGGGACGGCCCCGAGGAGTTTCACCTCGTGCTGCTCGATAATGGCCGCAGTGATATTCTCGGTAGCGAGTATCGCGAGACACTGCGATGTATCCGCTGCGGGGCCTGCCTGAACGCTTGCCCGGTTTATCGGAAGATCGGTGGGCACGCCTACGGCTCGGTCTACTCCGGGCCCATTGGGGCGCTGATCACACCCTTGTTCAACGGGCTGGAAAAATTCAAACACCTTCCGCAGGCCAGCAGCCTTTGCGGGGCCTGTGGCGAAGCCTGCCCGGTAAAAATCGACATCCCCCATCACCTGGTCAAGCTGCGGCAAGACATCGTGCGCGAGCGCCTCAATTCGCGCTCCGAGCGAGCGATCTATCGCCTTTGGGGTTGGTCGCAGCGCTGGCCGATGCTCTATCGCCTGGGTGCCCGCATGCAGCGCTGGAAGCTGCGCTCAAAAAAGTCTGAATGGGTGAATCATCTTCCGAACATCGCCAGCGGATGGACACAAATCCGCGACATGCCGGTCCCGGCGAAGACGCCGTTTCACACCCTTTGGCGCAATCGTCGCCGGAAGTAAGTCCAATGCCGGTTCACAAAGTTCTTGAGAGCGTCGCGCGGGCTTTGGGTCACGGTTCTGAACCCCCTGCCCCGCCCCCTCCGCCAACAATTGACGAGCCGATCGTCCGGTTAGTTCACAGCGACATCGGGCTGCCCGAGCTATTCATTCGCCGTGCGACTGAGAACAAAATCAGCGTCGCACCCGTGACTGTGGATCAGTTGGTTGATCACCTCGTCGCTTTTATGCAACAGGAAAAGCTGGAGCATATCGCCATGGGTGAAACCTCTTTCCTTCAGAGCCTGAACATCACTGCAGGCCTGCGCGCCGCCGGCCTGAACGTGCGCGGCTGGGATGATCTGGTGCTGGATGATTTGTACGAACACGACTGCGGGATCACGGATGTTTATGCTGCCGTCGCCGAG
Organism: Tepidisphaerales bacterium; assembly: GCA_038238625.1. Lineage (GTDB taxonomy): Bacteria > Planctomycetota > Phycisphaerae > Tepidisphaerales > Tepidisphaeraceae > JBBSFP01. The sequence continues at coordinate 1,436 of JBBSFP010000213.1, read as the reverse complement.
ACCGGCAGCCTGGTGATCCGCGCGACGCCCGGGCAAGGCCGCGCGCTGTCGTTGGTGCCGGTGGTGCATGTGGCCATCGTGCAGCCAAAAGATTTCGTGCCTGACCTTGTCGATTTTTTCCAAAAGCTCTCCCGCGACGGAGCGCCCAGCGTCTCGATCATCAGCGGCCCCTCGAAGACATCCGATATCGAGATGACGCTCATCACAGGCGTGCACGGCCCGCGCAAAGTGCAGGTATTTTTACTGCATTAGGCAAACGGCGTTTTGAAGCCCGCCTTCCAAGCGCCCCCTCTCCATAATCTGACGGCCGTTAGAAAGCGCCCCATCCGTGGTAGCGCCATCTTTTGATTAGCCCACATTCCAGTCGTGGGCGTCTCGGGCCTGCCTTCAGGCTGCTTCTGCTACGGGCTGCTCCGCGGGGGAGGGGGAGATCGAGCCGGCTTTGCCACTCTTGAGGCATTCACGCGCTACCGACGCGGGGATGCGCTTGGTGGTCAACAAACTCGTCAACTCTGCCAACGCTTTGTCGTCGTCATCGGATGGCACGCGGGCGGCGAGTTCCTCACGCTCTTGCGCGAGGCGGGCAATGATCTCCGCCTGCTCGGCGAGGCGCTTCTCCAACTCGGCGGCCTGCGCCTGCATATTCGTCACGCGCTCACCCTGGCGGTCCACGATTGCCTCAGCTTGTTCGCGCGCGTTCTGCTCGGCCTTAAGCTTTGCATCAAGCTCACGCATCTCATCGGTCTGCTTCTGCAGCGCGGCAGCATCTTCTTCTAAACGCTTCTCACGATCAGTGATGGCTGCCTTTTGTTCCGCCATCACCTGCTGCTGGGTGCGTACGGTGTCGATTTCGGATTTGATCCGATGCGACTGCTGCACGATGACCTTCTTTGCTTCATTCAGCGCCTGAGCATAAGACATAGGTGTGGGCATGGGCGTTTCTCCGTCTGGGGCGTTTTTTGCAGATTGGCGACTCAACGCGAATCACCAGGACTGCTGCATTCGAATCTTTTGATTTCGAAAACCAGCGTCGCTCCGCCATAATATGTCGGCTGGGTGGAGTGGGTAGTTTAGGTAATTTCTGCTGATCGTAGCAGTTGATCGATTCCACTCGATAGAAATGAAGGCTGCGTGCCCGTAAAACCACTATGCACTAGACTATTCGGACCATGGAAATCGGCCAGATTGCATTAGCGGACCTACCCGTCGCGCTTCGATTGAGCACGCAGGCGGGGTGGAATCAGTTGGGTGCCGACTGGCTGAGGTTATTGGATGTGTGGCCTGGCACATGTCTGGCAGGGCGGGTTAATGGAAATGTGGTGGCCACCGCCACCGTCGCAACATACGGAGCGCTGGCGTGGATCGGTATGGTGCTGGTGGATGAACAATCACGCGGTAGCGGATTTGGCGGGACAATCTTCAGCGCCGCGATGGGG
>JBBSFP010000212.1:0-5471 GCA_038238625.1 Tepidisphaerales bacterium | reverse complement strand
CCCAGCGGCCCAATGATCCCCCACGCAGATCGTGGCAGGATCGATATTCGGATGAAACACGGGCGTGATCATCCTGCAGGCGGGGCTTAGTCTCGGGTAGTCGCTGGTGAGCTGGATACGCACAGCGTGCTGATCGCGGGCAACGGGTTGACCGCCTTTTCCGCGTTCCAATCCACGCACCTGGTAATCAATCACATATTCTTCCGGCGGATCACCCACGGCAGAGCGGATCTGAATGATCGCTGATTTTTCAAAGGTTTCCTTCATCTGCTGGGCGTCGGCCATTAACCGGCGGGTCCGCATGGGAAGGGCGCTGGCCGCATTCTTCGGGGGAGTGGTTGGTCGCACCGGGGCAGCCGCGTGTTCTTTTTTGGGAACCAACAGCTGCGTCCCACAGCGGCAGTTCGCACTGCGCCCGGCGGCGGCTTCGGGCACCGTATAGGTGCGCTGACATCGTGGGCAGGAGAACGTGATCATCGATCTATAATTTCGTCCATAATTCAACCCCGTAATACCAAAAATAACTGGCGAAAATCCCTGTGAGCACGCCTAACAGTCCCAGCGCGATCACCACCACCAGAACCCGCCGGTGCCTGGGCTTCCCAAAGATCAGATATGCCAACCCCGCGATCGCCGCCAGCGCGGGCGGAATGCCAAACGTGAGTGCTCCCGCCAAGAGCGCGAATACCGCTGCGCCCAGCAGAGCGTATTCCCACGGAAAGCGCTCGCTGATCTCGTCAACGGCCTTAGCGTCGGCTTGGGGATCGGCTTTTTTCAGCACGTTCACCTGCGAACACCCATAGGAGCTGCAGCCGAAATTTTGTTGCCAGCAATCAGCATGAAATGTGAGTTGGCATTCGGGGCACTGGGTGGAGCGGTCCTCGGCGCCGATAGCTGTTTGGCAAATGCTGCATGTTCCGGGCGCGGTGGCGACGGCGACTCCGCCGCCTGATTCAAGAGCCCCTTGGGTTTCACCATCGGTCGAATCGCCGATTTGCGCATCGGGTATGTCCGATTCTCCCGCCTGCGATGCGCCCGATGGAGCGATCCGCGCTCGTGCCCATGGAATCGACGGGATCAGCACATGCTGCCCGCATTGTCGACATAAAAACGCCTTGCCTGCGTCTGTGAATCGCGCCCAGGCTGGTGCGCCACAGGCACAATCGAACAACACTCCGACCTTCGTGGGGGCTAAATCCTGCCCCTTTGGAAGAAAGTCGGTTTCTCGCGCGTCTGCGGGGAGATGTTCTGAAATTCGAAACAACAGCTTAGCGCCACCGATGCGAATTCGATCGCCATCGACCAGTGTTGTTGGTTCCTGCATGAGCTGACCGTTGACCTCTGTTCCGGTCAGGCTTCCGCAATCGGTGATGATATAGGAAGAATCAGGCAGGGTGCCCTGACGTTCGATCCATGCGTGTACCCGCGATACCCCGGAATCATTGATGAACAGATTGACCGTCGGCAGGCGCCCAATCACCATGCGGTGGGGGAGCAACCCCGCCTTGCGTTTGCCGGAATGTTCCACAACGAGCATCGGCATGGCAATGGTGAGTATACCCTAAGCGGTTTTTAGTTTTTCGCGGAAAACAAAAGCGGTTGAACCGATTTCGACCTTGTCGCCGTGCCGCAGGCGCAGGCGCGCAATCGGGTGCCCATTGACCAATGTACCGCTGCCAGTGCCCAGGTCTTCCAGAAAGTACCCCCCAGCCTGGATATGAACCGCAGCGTGCCGTTTACCGATGCGAGCGTCCTTGAAGAGATAAATCTGGCACGCGGGGGATGAACCAATGAACGTCGGGTTGCGATAAAGGATGAATTGTTTACCGGCAATGAGCCCGGCGGTTACACGCATCCACCCGGCCTTGGCGGCGTTCTCAATGACGCCCGTGGCTGCTCCGGAGACCAGACCGATTGCGATCATCGCCACCAGTCGTCCGATGGCGTTGTTAGCCTCCGGGCTGCCGTTGTAAAAGCGGCCGACGGGCTCAAACAGCACACCGCCGATGACTCCCCCAATAAAGCCACCGATCATCCCGAAGATAAACTTGCGGCCATTTCGCATGATGATGCCGGGAGCAATCGAGAGAAACAAACCCAGGACCCCCCAACTGACGCCATGAGCGAGAATCTGATGTTGCAAATCACCGCCCCCGCCCACCAGCGCAGCGTAGAGCCTGTTGGCAAACAGTGAGACCACCACCCCTCCCGCCAACCCCAGCACCGCACCGGCGGCACCATTGGTGAGCGCCTGTCGAAAATTGCGCGATGAAATGGGCTCAGCGGCACCCAGCGCCATAGCGATCATCATCCCGCAGGCACCGTAATAAAGCATGTCCGCGATGACCGCCTTGACGTGATCGCGGGCGCGCAGGGCGCGAAGTTTCTGCAATCGCTCGGCATCGCTAAACGCGCCGTTCTGCGTCAATTGAAAATAGGGATTGGATTTTCCATCGGCACGCAGCCTTTCCATGGCGTCGTCGTTTTGCTGCTCGGTGATGCGATGGAGGCCGTAGAGATTGTTCGTTCGCAGCACACCGTCGCTGATGTGCACTGCCTCATCTTCCAGGTTGTGCAGCAATGAATAACGTAGCTGCGAACATCCCCAGGCCAGAACCCCACCGATCAAGCCAAACACTGCCATGTTCAAGACCGTGCTGAAAAGCAGGCTTCCCTCTTCACGCTTGCGTTGTGCCAGGTCAAGTGCGGAGGGTGCCTGGTTTTGATACTGGGTTTGAGCGGCGGTGACGGCTTCCTGCTGTTGCAGGCGCTCTTCCACCTTCGGGCTGTGCAGGTCGTCGCTGGAAACGGTGATCTTGGCCATTGGGATACGGGGCTCGCGAACTACCGATTGTTCGGTGTCTTGCTATCGGGTCCAACCTCGCCGGCGGAGGGATTGGTTGCGCCTGGCAACAGGGGTTGATTGTCGGTCGTTATCGTCTGCAACACCATCGGCCAGACCAGCATCAGCAGAATAGCCAGCCCCAGCACAATCATGACCCCGCGCTGACGCTGCTCGAGACGTAGAATCCTCACGGAAAGGATTTCAATCTGATTCTCGAAGACCGCATTGGTGGCCGCCGAAGCAGCGGGCGGTTGGGCGACCACGGGTGCCGCACCCGCGGCCAACGGATCCGATTCAGGGCGGGGCACCATTGCACCGGGAGCGGTATCGTCTTCGATCAGGAACTCTTCATCTGAGGGCACACCGTTCCGCCAGACAAATAGCCCTTCGAGTTTTCCAATGGGATCGCAGACATAGGCGATCTGCCAGGGGAGGTCAAAAAAATTCTTCTGTATGAAGAGATCCATTTCCGAAAGAAAGATCCCAAAGCTCGGGTGCGAGTGGTACCAACCTACGATGCGCAGGTCGGGGTAGAGGCGGTCGGCGTCTTCCTGAATCTGCTGCCAGGTAGCTGCGGTGAAGGTAACGTGACCACCGTGATTCCCGGCATGTTTGCCTCGGATGGATCCCCGAATATGCAGGTAAGGGGCGGTCTGGTCGTGAAAAACGTTACCCAGCAGAACGCCGCAGATTTCCACATCCGGCTGCGAAAGGGCATGGGCCCGGACATCGGCAACGACGGATTGACGAACAACCACCTGAAACCGCGCGCTGCGATCGCCGCTCACCGGGGGCAACGCCTGCAGCGGCCAATCATTGATGCTCAGCGATCCTGCATCAGGAGCGGGCTCCTTCGTTAGCGGGGCATCGGAAACGTCAACCACAGTTGGTAATTCATCAACCGAATCGCTGGTCCAGGCCTCGCGGCGTTCTTTGGGGGTGCGGCGGCGTTTGGAACTCATGTCCACTCCAGAGCGCTGAATTCCGACGCGTCATTGCCAGGTAACAAAGTGCCAAGAACCAGGGCGGCATCGGCGGCCAGCTCTAAACCGATGGCGCGATCCGCCGTCCGCGCGATCAGTGTATCGAAGGGGGGTAGACCAATCTGCGCCGGGGTTTGATCAAGAAAATCCTCCCCTCCGCGAATTTTGTAGAAGGTGGTTACCTGGCGGCCTACCGCGCCGGCGCAGGTCGGGCAGATTCCCTTACCCACATCGACCTTGCCCAACGACATCATGAGCCGCTCTTCGCAGCCGCATTGCGGGCAGACAAGCTTTTCGAGCACGTCACGACCCAGTTCGAGCACAGCATCATCCCCCAACAAATGGCGCGCGTGGCTCAATAATTCGCCGAGCGTTACCGTCGCCGCGCCGACATCCAGCGGGACCACTTCACTGAGCGTTTCATGGCTCAGGCAGTCCGGCTTTCGCTGAAACTGCACTTGGTACGCATCCGTACTCAATCCATCGAAGACCCATGCTTTACCAGCGATGGTCTCCATGCCATGCAAAATCTTAACCGCCTCCTGGCACTGTACGCCGGCAATGATGGAGCTGATGGTCGGCGTGGTAGGCGTTTTGCCCTCCTGCATTTGAGTGCGCGACAGCAGATTGCAAGATCGCCTGGCCTGGAGAAGTTTCCAATCGGTGGCGGACATGGTGCATTCGTAGCAGGGCTCGTCGTTGGGCCCCCCGGGCAAAAAGACGCGCGCCGAGCCTTGAATCTGCTCGATGGCACCATCTATAAATGGGCGATTAAAACGCCAGCAGTTGCGATTGATTGCCAACCGCGCTTCGCGATTGTCGAGGCCCCCGATGACCAGGTCAGCCCAGCGATACACGCTTAATGGAAGGTCGTATACCACGTTCCCGTTGAAAGCGGCGGCCTTGATTTCAGGGTAGATCTCCCGCGCCGATTCAGTAGCAACATCCGCTTTAAATTTTCCGTTGTCTTTTGCCCGGTACAACACCGACCGCGACAGGTTGGAATTCTCCACGCGGTCCATGTCGGCGACTAAGATATGTCCAATGCCGAGCAAGGCGAGATTTTTGACAATCTCATTACCCAGGGCACCCGCACCGACAACCAGCACCCGCGCAGCCGACAGCTTCGCCTGATCCCACCAGCCGATCAGCCTGAAACGGTGGAAGCGATCGTCGTCATCATCGAGATCAATTTTGAGTGCTTCAGACATGCTGTGTAATCGTTGATCTGTGTTTGATCCAAGTCTTGGGAATCTTAACACACAGACACATCGAGCGCAGCGAAATGCAATCGGACTAAAAGTACTAACGGCCGGCGGTGATCTCCGGTTGCAGCCGAAGCACGTCGCCATTCTTCACACCGACCTCGGCAAGAGTCTGGGTTTCCAAGAGCTGTTTGCCACTGGCGCGGTGATGAAATTTATAGCTCAGGGGCTGCCCGTCGGGCGCAAATTGGGGGAAGTGCATCTTTTCTAGCAGCACCGCCAGGATGCGGTTCACCGGTGCATCCGAAGGCATTTCTACATCCTGCCGCTTGTTACCGGTGGCATCCCATACCTGTACGTTCACCATACCCATGATTTTTAGTTCTCCGAATAAAATTGAATTTACCGTAGTGCTCAACGCTTGGCGGTAATCATCAT
>JBBSFP010000211.1:0-5480 GCA_038238625.1 Tepidisphaerales bacterium | reverse complement strand
GTTCAGGACGATGCCGGTCATGGCACCGGAATCGCAGGCATTCTCGGTGCGCAGCCTTACATGGTTGACGGCTATTACAACCATGGGCTTCTCCCCGGAGCCACACTGATTGCCCTCAAGCAAAAAGGGAGCGCGCAGATCAAGGACGCTCTCGATTGGGTTATCGCCAACCGGACCACTTACAACATTACGACTGTCAACCTCACCGACTTCCTGGCGTCTGGATTTACCCATGTGGACAACGCCTACGACAGCGAGGTAGCGACGCTGAAGTCGGCCGGGGTTTTCATCAACTCCCCAGTTGGCAATGGGCACGCCACCACACCCATCGGGTACCCCGCCAACAACCCCAACGTGTTTGGCAGCGGCGGCATCGACAAAACGCAGAACATCACCCCGCAAACGCAGATCGGCGCAAGCCTCGATTTTCTGGCGCCCGGTGGAGATGTGATCATGCCCTACTACTTCACGCCCGGGAGCTACCACGGAAACACCGAGCCCATTGAGACCTACGTCGATTTTGCTCTGGGGACCAGTTGGTCATCCCCGCACGTCGTGGCGCTGGCGACCATGATCAAACAAATCTGGCCAGATGCCACGCCCGACCAGATCGCAACCATTATCAAATCCAGCGGTAAACCGGTCGTCGACCCCGATGATGGGAACACTTACCCCATCATTCAGATGTTTAACGCCACCACCTTGGCGTACCGGGATTTTGATGACGTCTACCAAGGCAACACAACCCTGCAGGCCGCCGCACCACTGGCCTTTGGGCATGGCGGGGTCATTACCGTGAACAACCTGCGTGCCCTGGTGGGTAAACCCGACTACTATAGTTTCACCGTCGGAACCGATACCGATGTAAATCTCAGCTTCCAATACGCTGGAACCAGCTCCTTCGGTGGCGGCCAGCTCCTCAACTCCTCTGGCGCACCCTTGGCTAACATCCCGGTGGCCAGCATCGGGAACGGATTGGAAACCCACCTCCGCGCGGGCACCTATTACATGCTAGTTAACCAGCGGGCCAGCCTGGAAGGAAGCTACGGGCTGAATATTACGCTGGGCAACGCAGTCGCGCCGCCCAACGCCCAGGTTAATAGCATCGCCTATGAGCCTTCAGGAATGCTTGACGTGGCTTACTTTGATATCACAGATCATAACCTTCACTTTGCACAGCAAGACGCCAACGGTATCTGGACCAGCAACATAGTCATTGATTCGGCTTCGGGTGCGGGAGCAAATCTTTCGCTGGCGATCGACCATGCGGGCAATCCTGCCATCGCCTATTGGTCATCCGCCGACAACTCTCTTAAATATGCCTTCAAAGGGACAACGGGTTGGGCATTCCTTACCGCTGACAACGCGGGCTCCGTCGGCCGATCACCATCGCTGGCGTTTGATGGGCGCAATCACCCTGTGATCAGCTACTACGACCAGTCTAATCAGGATCTGAAAGTAGCAAGCCTGCAGCGCAGTGGATGGACATATGCCGTTGTCGATTCTGCAGGCGACGTGGGCCAATCCAACAGCCTGGCAATCAATACAGCGGGAACCATCGGCATCGCTTACGAAGACACTACTAATCATGCAGCCAAATATGCGTTCCTGGGGCGATCCTGGGTAGCCACTACCGTCGATCCGAGTGTCACAATCGGTGGTCAGGACATCTCCCTGGCGTTCGACAAAAACGGAGTTCCCGCGTTCAGTTATTCTGATTCAGTCAATCAGGACCTTAAATATGCCCGTTTCGGTCGACGCGGCTGGGGTGTTTCCACAGTGGTTAGTCGCTCCAATGTCGGGAATTATAATTCGCTTCAATTCGATAGCGCGGGAAAGGCCGAAATACTAGCTTTCAATTCCGTGCGCGACAATGTGTTTGCCGCCATTGGTGACTTGGGCAGCTTTGTTCAAACCAATCTCGCCAGCGGTGGTGGAACATTCCTGGATTTCACCATCAGCGGATCAAAACGCACCTATAGCTGGTTTAACGATGGCACCGGCGAACTGACCTTCTCCACGTTCTAATGCACGATCACGTCGCAACGGAGTGCCTTCGTGACCGCCAGCAGTAGCCAAATTGGGCAAACATCATCACATAACCCAGCCATGCCCGGGGGCTCCGGACGCATCGAAGGATGGCTGCAGGTGTTCGCGCTGACGATCATCATCGCTGCGCAAATCATTTCCTTCTGGGCCTTCAAATACTTTCCGACGACTGATGGGCCTTCTCATGTGGCCAATGCCCAGATCATTCGCAATTACTACCTTCCCGCCGGCCATGTTTATCGCGACTACTACCAGCTACAAAAAAAACCCATGACCAATGTCATGGGCCACGCGTTGCTGGCTCTTCTTTCGATGGTTAGTCCGCCTCTGATAGCAGAGAAAATATTCCTTACGCTCTATGCGGTGCTCGGTCCGCTTTCGGCCTGGTATGCCTTTACCGCACTTCAACGCCGCGCCGGATTTCTCGCCATCGTCGCCACACCTTTTTTCTTCGGATACCTCTTTCACATGGGGTTCTATAATTTCAGCCTCAGTTGCATCCCGTTCTTTTTCACGCTGGGATACTGGCTTCGCCATCGCGAAAACCTCACACTCAGCCGCGCGGTCGTCCTAACCGCGCTTTCATTAATAATCTACTTTTGCCATATATTCGCCCTGGCGATGCTATGTGTGATCATCGCCATCATGAGTTGCTGGCTTTTTCTGGTGGAAGTAATCACCAAACGCATTAGTCGCAAAATCGACTGGCAATCCACCCGCGCCGGTTTCACGTCGCGCGCACTCGTCAGCCTGTATGCGCTGCTTCCGGCTATTCTGCTAACGCTCACGTTCACTCAGGGTCGAAGTTTCGACGGAGCCCCGGCTGATTGGAAAAAACCCAACATATTGCTCGACCTTCTTTTATCAAAGTCCTTGGTGGCCTATCGCCTTCCCGAGTTGTGGTGTGCGTGGGCACTAAGTCTGCTCATTGGCTTCGTGGCGATTTACATCGTTTTGCAGAAAATTCGGAAACGATCGGTCCTCGCGTTCGACGGATTACTACTGGTACCCATCGCGCTCACATGCCTTTGCCTGACCTTTAACGATTTCCGCCATGGAGTCCTATTCGTCCCATCGCGGCTCATGCTATTCATTACCTTTTCCGTCCTAATCTGGATAGCCGCACAGCCGCTTCCGACTGTACTTCGTGTTTCGCTCTGGATGGGTGCCGCCACTGCTTCTTTAACTCTTACAGCGATCAGATTTCCCGCATACCAAAGGTTCGATCAGCAGATCGCACAATATGTCGCAGCTGCCGAATCGATTGAACCGGGTTCGACCCTGCTTCCGATAGTCTATTCCCCGATGGGATTGCCCCCCCTACCGGACAAGGCCGAACCCGGAATTCGCCCGTTTTATCTACCGTCGGCTTATATTGCAGCCGTTAAACTGATCATTGATCTTCGGAATTACGAGGCCGCCGAGGCATTTTTTCCCGTGCATTTTCGGGATGAGATAAATCCGTTTAATTACCTCGCCACAGGACACGGCTTTGATAAGGTACCCCAGGTGTTCGATATCGACGCCTATGTAAAAAAAACCGGTAAACCAGTCGATTATATATTAACATGGGGCGACCCCGATGGGCTCGATGAGGCCGCGGTGCAGAAGGTAACTTCGCAGCTTAATTCCGGATATATTCAGATATCTGGGTCTGGTCCCGCTCACCTTTGGCGAAGAAAATCATATCCATCGCTAAGCACGCTCGCCCCCAGGCCCCAATAGCCGCGCGCGGTCGTAGATTGCCATTAACCGATCATAATACGCATCCCGTGAATATTGCGTCATTGCCTTTGTTCGCCCCGCCTGGCCCATCTTTTGACATAGCTCTGGATTCTCCCAAAGTTTTTTGATTTGAATGCCCAGGTCATCGGCATCACCCGGCGTGAACAAAAAGCCGTTGGACCCCTGCTCCACGATCTCCGGCAGGCCACCGATTCGCGAACAAATCACCGGTTTTCCGTGTAACATCGCTTCCAACAACATTGTTGGGAACCCTTCGAAACACGTGCTGCATAGCACTACAATTCGGCTGCGACGATAAAACTCGTGCAGCTCGCCGGCATGCAGGTGGCCCACAAACTGAACGTTTTTGGAAGCAGCGCTCAGCACCTCCGGCATCCGGTCAAAAGCGCCCGCCAGCCGGAATTGAATTTCCGGCAATGCCGCTGCCGCCCTCAGCAGCGTGGGAATCCCCTTCTCATGACTCACGCGCCCGACATATCCGACCCACTCGCCCAGCGGCGACCCCGCATCGGTTGTATTGGCGCTTCCCATGTTCGGAATAACCGTGACGCGATCCGCTGGATAGCCGGCATCGATCAGGCGTTTGCGCTGAAATTCCGTCAAAGCTGAGTATAGGGTGACGTTTTTTCGATAGAAACCCATTTGCCGGGCCACCGTACTGCGCAGTGCATACCCGGTGCTCTTGAGCAGGCCCCCCTCGCAGCGATTCAGCATACAGTTATATTCGCGACCACCGACACACTTCTCGCATACCTGCCCCTTGAGCAGGTGCAGTCCGTTGGGGCACACCAATCGATAGTTATGCACCGTCATTACCACCGGCACGCCTTCGGCTCGCGCGACGCCCAGCACCGCCGGCGAGATCAACGGAAATAGGTTGTGGACGTGCACGAGGTCTGGCTTTGAATTCCTGATTGCGGAGCGCATTGCGTGACGTGCCGACCAATTATATATCCCCGTAAAAAACGCTTTGGCTGCGCCTAATTTTTGACCCGCCAGCTCCGCACTGCTCCGAAAAAATGGAATTACCTCATGCCCGCGTTGCTGCAGAAGTGCCGATTGCGCGCGCACCACCATCTCCTCCCCACTGACTTTCCCATATTCGTTGTGAACCAGAAGAATTCGCATGTAAAACCCCTCAACGTCGGCGCATCCTCCCTTGCTGTCTGTTGGTTAGATTTCCGAATTCGGGATTCATGTGGGCCGGAACCTCCCCTTCCACATTTTCAGCAAAAGTCGATCAATGGGTGCAGCGAAGCCATGCTTGCCTTTGGCAGCGACCCCAATAGCGCTGCAGGCGCTTTGCGCGAAATGGTCGATCGACCAATGTCTCACAATCTCGCGCGAGCGCTCCGCGATGTTGGTTGCTGCACCCTCATAAATTCCCGCCAGCCGCTCCATGGCCTGAGTCAATTCTCGGGGAACGTGAGGAGAAAACGTCCAGCCGTTAACTCCGGGATCCACCAGCGACGCCGCGCAACCGCATTCAGTGCTAACCAGAACTGGCAAACCTGACGCCATCGCTTCGTTGATTACCAGGCCCCATGTCTCGCCATAAAAACTCGCCAACACCACCCCCCCGGCGTTAGCGTAAGCAATGGCCGCTTCTTCGGGTTTAACGAACGGCAAAAACCGTATGCCCGCAACCCCCAGCACTCTTGCCTGTTCTACCAGCCGGTCGTGCT
>JBBSFP010000210.1:0-5516 GCA_038238625.1 Tepidisphaerales bacterium | reverse complement strand
GTAAAGACGGGCAGATCTTCGGAATTCCGCACGATCTCCACCCGGTAACGATCACTTACCGCGCCGACCTTTTCCAACAAGCTGGAATTGATCTGTCGACCGTGCACGATTGGTTCACGTTTCAGGAACGCTGCCTGCAATTTCAGCATTATTGGCAAGGCCATGGCTTTCCCAACCGGCGAGCTATCGAGCTTCCGCGCGCCAGCGCCGATGACGTGATCATGATGCTGCTGCAGCGCGACGTCAACCTGCTAGATGAGCACGACCAACTCCACTTTGACGATCACAGGGTGCTGGACACCCTTCGATTTTACATAAGCTGTGTCGCGGATACGCCCGCTGGCACACCCAGCCGGCGCATTGCGGCCGACGCCACAACAGGCACGCAATGGGTGCGCGAACTGGCGGCGGGCAACATCGGGGCTGTCATCACGCCCGATTGGAAAATTGCCTACATCCACCAGCTTTGCCCGCGCGACGAGGCCGGTCAACTAATCTTGCAGGGAAAGCTCAGCATGATCCCCCTGCCCGTGTTCGATTCCACAGATGCCCCCACCAGCACCTGGGGCGGCACCATGGTCGGCATCCCGCGTGGTTGCAAAGACCCTGATCTGGCTTGGGAACTCCTCGAATTCATGTACCTTAGCCCGCAGGCCATGGCCGCGCGCCGACAATTCACGCGTATCCTGCCGCCGGTCCGCAGCGCATGGCTCGATCCCTCTTATCACCAGCCCCCCCCCGCCGACGGGTTATTCGTCAGCGCCAAAGTCAATGGTTGTTACCTCCCCGATGAACTTTACATTCGCTTGGCTGATCGCATACCGCAACGCATCATAAAACCGCTGTCGTTACTCACTGCCGTTGGAATCTCCCAGTGCTTATCCCACGGCGTGGGTTATGTTGAAGCGCACGGCATGGACGGTCTTGACGCCGTCTGCCGCACATGGCTCCGTGAAGCTGCGCAGGATCTGCAAGCCCGCATTCAGGCCGCAAAAACAGGCGATTAACCCCCCACAGGCGGCCGTGCGAAACAGTGCTCTCATTCGGCGTAATACCCTCTGGAACGCACAAGCGCGCTGGGCGCCATACTTGTTCATCTTGCCGTTCGTCGTCCTTTTCTGCGTATTTCTACTCTATCCCCTGGGCCGCAGCATCGTGATGAGTTTTTCGCAATGGACCAGCGTACATCGCCACCGATTTGTAGGATTCAACAACTACCGATTTTTACTATCTGACCGCATTTTTCTACTGGCGCTGGTCAACACCGTTGGATACACCATCGGGTTTTTGCTGATCCAGATTCCGGCCGCGCTGGGGCTGGCTTTGCTGCTCAACCATCCGCGCGTGCGTGCGCGATCGGTGTTCCGTTTCATGTTCTTCTCGACCAACCTGGTCGGGTCGGTCTTTGTGGGCGCCCTTTTTTCAGAATTGCTTGCACCCGATTCGGGTTTGATCAATCGAACCCTGGCCCTGATTCATCCGGGATTTCGTTCACTCAACTGGCTCAATACCCCATCGCTCGCAATGCCGGCCGTGCTGTTGGCCAGCCTTTGGCTGTCGATCGGCGTTGGAATGATCTACTTTCTGGCGGCGTTGCAGGCAGTGGATCGCGAACTCTATGAAGTCGCCCAGATCGACGGGGCAGGGCCATGGGCGCGCTTCCGCCACGTCACTCTGCCCGGGATTCGTCCGATCATCATCTTCATGATTCTCGTGGGGACCATTGCCGGCTTTCAGCTCTTTGAAATTCCCCTGTTTCTACTCAGCGGCCCAGGCCCCGGATATCGCGGCTTGACGATCGTCATGTACCTGTACATGAACGGTTTTGAAGCCGGCGACCTGGGCTATGCTTCCGCCATCGGCTGGGCCCTCGTGTTCATGCTGGTGTTTATGATGCTGGGGGTGTCGCTGCTTCAGTTACGCTCCAGTCGCACGCCCAAAGAGACCTGATCCATCATGCGCTTCTTCCGCTTTATTGTGTTGCATCTTCTGCTCATCGCCCTGGCGTTGCTGGCCATCACGCCCTTCTTCTGGTTGATCTGCGCAGCCTTCAAGCGCGATCAGGACCTGATTAACTATACCTTTCTCCCGTGGGGTCATCTCAACCGCCTTACGTTTGCAAATTTTCGCCAGCTGTTTGCTGAGCATCCTTTTTGGCGTTGGACACTTAATTCGTTGATGCTGACCTGTACCTACACCACAACGGTGGTGACCCTTTCAAGCCTTGGGGGCTTTGCGTTGGCGAAGTATCAGTTTCGCGGCAAAAAGCCGTTGATGCTGGTCATGCTTGCCACCATGCTTCTGCCGGTGCAGGTGCTGCTCCCCAGTCTTTATGAGTTGATGCAAAAGATTGGGTGGATGGATTCGTACGCAGCGATTCTGGTGCCGGGGGCGGTCAGCGTGTTTGGCATGTTGCTGTTTCGACAGGCGATGCTCTCAGTTCCGGATGAACTGCTGCAGGCCGCGCGCGTGGATGGATGCAGTGAGCTTCGGATCTGGTGGGAGATCGCATTACCGATCGTTCGGCCGATGATCGGTGCCTATACGCTCATGAGTTTTCTTGCGGGATGGAACAGCTTCCTTTGGCCGCAGATCGTATTGCAGGATGAGCGAAAATACACCCTCCCGCTCGGGCTGGCCGGAATGGTCGGCTTGCCGGAGTATCAGGCGCAGTACGGCATTATGATGGCCGGTACGCTGCTCAGTATCCTGCCTGTGATCATCCTCTTTGCCCTGCTGCAGCGCGATTTCATCGCTGGCCTGGCCAGCGGTGCGCTGAAGGGATGATGCCCCTCCAGCCGTGCCCCCCCGCACATGCCCCCCGTACCGTTTGTTGTTATGCCACAGCCGCGGGCATCTTCACGCCCGCCGCCTTGGCCAGCGCCGATGCCTTGTCAATCTTCTCCCAGCTAAAACCACCGTCTTTCCCGAACACCCGGCCAAAATGCCCATGCCGCGCCGTCTGCTTATAAATAGGCCGAAGCAAATCCAGATGCTTGATGATCCCGCGCGGCGTGAGTGGGAAATGCTCGCGCACTAAATCCGCGATCTGATCTTCAGGGATCACCGCCGTGTTTTCCGTGCTCACCGTCACACTCACCGGCTGCGCAACACCAATCGCGTACGCCAACTGCACTTCGGCGCACTGCGCCAAGCCCGCAGCGACTATGTTTTTGGCGATATAGCGCCCCATGTAACATGCCGACCGATCAACCTTCGATGGATCCTTTCCACTGAATGCTCCGCCACCATGTGCCCCGCGGCCACCGTAGCTATCGACGATGATTTTGCGCCCGGTGAGCCCGGTATCCCCGTTAGGGCCACCGACCACAAATTTGCCAGTCGGGTTGATGTGAAAAATAATATCGTCGTTCCACAACCGGCGGGGAATCGAGGGTCGAACCACCAAGTCTATGATTTCCTGCCGAGCTTTGGCCGTGATGGTATCGGTCTTTTTATCCACCACTGACATGTCATGCTGCGTCGATACCACCACCGTGTGCACCCGAACCGGCCGCTCATCTTTATATTCAATTGTCACCTGGCTTTTGCCGTCGGGCCGCAGCCATGGCAGCTTCCCCTTCAGCCTCACCTCCGCCAACTTCTCCACCAGACGATGCGCCATGTGAATGGGCATCGGCATCAGTTCCGGGGTTTCCGAGCAGGCATACCCAAACATCAATCCCTGGTCGCCCGCACCCTGCTCCTTCTCGTTGTCTTCGGCCTTGTTGACACCCCGGGCAATGTCAGGCGACTGTGAATGGATCGCCGTCAGCACGCCGCAGGAGTCGGCATCAAAGCCGATATCGGGATGGGTGTAACCAATTTCCCGAATCGTCTCGCGGGCGATCTGGCCAGCATCCACATAGGCATTGGTGGTCACTTCGCCAGCCACGATGACCTGCCCGGTGGTCACCATGGTCTCACAAGCAACTCGGGCTCGTGGATCCTGCGCCAGGATCGCATCCAGCACCGCATCGCTGATCTGGTCAGCCACCTTGTCGGGATGACCCATGGTGACGGATTCACTGGTGAACAGATGCTGGCTCCGACGGAATTCTGGTGGCACGGGAGGCTCCTTCTAACGATTTGACCGCCTGCGATTCAGCCGAAGCGCACGCGATTGAAACTAAAGCACGGAAAGGCTCAAAAATTTACTCCACCGGCGACGATGTAGCAAGCGAACCCCCGCCACGTTTCCGCCGATCGTGGGGCGATTGCTCATCACTAACCCTGAATGAGCCCCTGAAGCAGTCAACTCGCGCCCTGGACGCCACCACTAGCACAACCATCAGAATTTGTGGCCCTGCGGCCGTTACCCAGAAATCCGAACCCGCTGAATCCCAGGCCCCAAAGCTTCGCCGCGAATTGACATAAACTCGCATCGGTTTATGCTTATCTCCACGCTAACGGGGCGTAGCTCAGTTTGGTTTAGAGCGCTAGACTGGGGGTCTAGAGGTCGCAGGTTCAAATCCTGTCGCCCCGATATGACGGGACGGAATTTCGTTTTATCGAGGTTTCTTCCCTGTCTATTTATTCAGCGGCAGCTTGCACCGTCCTCGGCGGTTCGACTAATTTCCAAAATCTCAACGAAAAATCCAGAGTTGCGGCGCCCAAGCGACGGGATTTGAACTCGACGGCTTCTTCGATCAATATTCTGTACCCCGGCTTGGGCACAATGAATCAGAGCGTTAAATCGATTATCGCGTTGGTCATACTCATCTGCCTTGGCGCATCGGTTTTGGGATGGACCTGCGGTATTGAAGGCGTCCCCGATTCGCGTTTTTGGCTCAGGACATCGGGCATTCTTCTTCTGCCCGCGATTGGACTTCTGGTATGGGCTGATTTTCGGCGAGACCGCGTTCCGGACTTTCTGAGGAAACACGTCAAGCGATACTTTGAGCAGGATGGTTTCTGCTTCATGATTCTGCCCTCGGTGAAAGACGGGTGCTTTGCCTGGCAGATCCTTTTTCAAAACCGATTTGAGCGACCGTGCAATGCGCTGGTGGCGTTTCGGCCTGCAACTCGGTTCGTTGGGTTCGGTCGTGCCGATCTGCCGGACGTTCGCATCGAAGTCGATTGTGATGGCGGCGGATTCGGATCGGCAAACGTCCCCTATGGGATTCCGCGAACCTATCAAGGTAAGAGGCAACAGTTCGAGTTGATCGCTGTCAGTCATTTCCCTGATGGAAAGGGGGAAATGCTTCGATTCCGCGATGGAATGCGAGTTGGCAAACATCAGAAATCCATAGCGGACACGGCTATTACGGCACTCAGCGTGATCGCACTGCATCCGCATTTCACGCATCCGGCAACATTCAAAATTAAGCTACCGAACGACGTAAAAGTGGATGCGACTGGGGAAGCGAGTCAAAAGATTCTCTGGCGGCTGGACGATCAGACAGCGGAAGGCAAAGCCGGGACGTGAGGACGTTAGCGATTTACCCACGGTGCCACTTCCTGATCGCCATCTACATCGCTTGTCCAACATGCAAGCCGAAATCGCTGATTCCATC
>JBBSFP010000209.1:0-5531 GCA_038238625.1 Tepidisphaerales bacterium | reverse complement strand
TGCGCTGAGAATAATGAGTTTTCCCCGGCGTTCCCAGCCGGCGGGAACCCATTCAAATTCACTATTAAGTTGCAGTCGTATATAACTGCTTTCATGTTTCAAATCCGATTTAATTCCAGCGGAGGGGACGTACGAAGATTTCAGAGATTCGTTGATACCGGCAGTTACACACCAAAATACAACAACGTTGGTGCCGCCAGCCATAAGATATTTCTGGCGGATGGGAGTCGCTGGGCCAATGCCAACGGAGTGACTCCAACGTACAATGCGGATGCAACCATTACCGCCACCTCTCCGGGAGGAAATTACGCGGATTACGGGCCTTGGAGTGCATTTTCCCGTGCCTATCTTCGGGATACACCACTGTTATTTTCAATGCGACATGGTGAGCGGCAATCCGGTCTGGATTTGAAACAGTATCGTTTTAATGTGCTTTTTTTCGATGGCCACGCCGCTACGCTTGACGCCAAAGAGGGAAGTAACCCCATCCTGTGGCTGCCTACGGGCTCGAATCTCAACGCCACCGAAGCGACCGTCGAGGTACAGGGCCTGTATTTTAACGGTCAGCCGAGTATGGTGATTGGGGACTAAGATGCCTCTTGGATGTGCCTAATTAAATTTACGCAGCGGCCCGCGAATTTTGCGGGCCGTTTTTTTTTGCTCATGTTAATGAGAACCAGACCACCATTAATTTGCTGTATGCGACAACTGAATCAGTTCTAAATATAAGACGCTATTTTGTAGCAGGTTGGATGCGATAACTACGGATCGACATGGCTAATTTCCTGTTAGGAACCCATCGGGCGGTTCGAGGGGACGGAGTCTTTCTTCCCGTGTCTATTATCGCAAAAAGCTCAAAGTCGGGGGGTCTAAATCCATCGGCTTCGGAAACGTATGCACCGCGGCGATGCTCGGTAGAACGGGTGCGCTGGACACGCGGGCAATGGCTGCTTGCCCTGGGTTTGGTACTAGCTTCTGTTCTTGTCACTTTCCGGGGTTGGGTCGAAACCCTGCACCTGGTCCTCAGCGACGAAGAAGTGCAATATGTTCTGATCGCACCGATTTTCATCTTTTGGCTGGTCTGGGTGAGGCGAGCGCGGTTGGCCTATTGCCGATTGAGACATCGGTGGATCGGTCCTGTAATGATGGGTTGCGGATGGGCCGCATGGATCACGGGGTATTGTTACAGCGTGCCGACCGCAATGCACTGCGGACCGATCATGCTGGCGGTCGGGGCGCTGGTGTCGGTGGTTGGGACCGATGTCCTTCGAAAGTTCGCTCCAGCCGTTTTGGCATTGGCATTTTTAATCCCGATTACTCCGACGCGGCGTCAGATCATCGCGGCCCCGATGGAACGCTACGCCGCCCAGTGGACCCAGGAGACCTGCCAACTCCTGGGCATGGACGTCAAGCGCGAGGGCAACCTGCTCAGCATCCATGGAACTCAGGTAGAAGTTGCCGAAGCGTGCAATGGCATGCGGCAATTGATCGCGTTCTGGATGATCTCATACACCCTTGCTTTTTCACAACCATTGCGATGGTACATGCGGGTATTGATTCTCCTGCTAGTGCCAGTGCTTGCGATTGTCAGCAACGTGATGCGCCTGGTGCCCACGGTCTGGGCCTATTCATTCGGCGCGAATGAGACTGCCCACCGCGTGCACGATGCTATGGGGTGGCTCATGCTGGCGCTGGCGTTTGCGATCATCTATGGCACCTTGTGGGCCCTGCGCTGGGCGATGGTGCCGATCCAACATTTCCAACGAGCCAGCGCCTGAATCGATGGCAAAGGCAGGTTCATTTGTCCCGCGACACGGCCATAAATTCAAGGAAGGGTGTGGGATGGGCTCCCATGGTCGCCGGGGTAATCCTGCTCGGCGTCGGTGCCAACTGGCTGTGGATTCCCAAGCCGGCCGATGCAGCAGCTTATCATTATCGCATTCGCGCCGAGGAGGAAAAGCTACCGCTTGATATCGGTGATTGGAATGGCGACGAGACCCCCATCGAACCTGATGCCATCAAGATGCTCAAGCCCAATGCACTACTGAGCCGGCGATATACCAACGCCATGGGCGTTTCGGTCGGGCTGCTGGTGGTGCAGTGTGGAAACGCTCGTGATCTGGTGGCACATTACCCACCGGTTTGCCGTGTAAATGCGGGTTGGACGATGATCACCGCAGAGCCGCACGATTGGCAAGTCGGCGATCTGTTCATCACGGGAACCAAGTACCGATTTGAGAAGCATTCGCTGGAAACCTACGGCTCAATCGTGATCGACAATTTCATGATCCTCCCCGACGGTCGAATCGCTCGTGATATGAAGCCAGTGGATCAGGCCGCATCGGATGTCCGGCGGCGCTATTTCGGTGCCGCTCAGGTGCAATTGGTGACTAGTTCCGAAATGAGCGATGAACAGCGGGATGCGTGTTTCATCACGCTATTGCAAAGCTTGCGCCCCATGATCCAGGCGATTCGAGAAGGCGCGCAATGAGCGATTTCGGCGAAAAAAATTCACACGCCGTGGATGCCACCGACGGCACTACTCCGCTGTTCACCCGCCTTCGCCTGATGCTTGCGGGACGATGGCGTTTGACGATGCTTTTGGTGGTGCTTTTTGGGGGGGGGCTTGGTTTCCTGGGATGGCGTATGGGCCAGCGGGTTTATTCCAGCCATGCACTTTTGCGGATCGCTCCTTTGGCGGATCACTTCGCATTGGGCAACCACCCTGGTCCTTCTGAAAACTATGACGCGTTCATGGATACGCAATTGCAACTGATTCATTCGCGCCGGCTGATTGACAAGGCCATGGACAGCGCTGAGTGGAAAAAACTCAATCGACCGTATTCATCGCTGGCAACCGATCGATTCGCGGAGAATCTGGTGTTGTCGCGCAAAGCCGAAGTGATTTTTGTAGAAATGCATGATCCTGATCCGAATGCCGCTTATCTGGGCGTCAAATCGGTGATTGATGCCTATCAGCAATTGAGCGGGGAGCAAAATGCGCAGGCGGGGCAGGAGCGGTTGGAGTTTTTGCAGGACAATCTCTCGCGGGTTAAGGGTGAAATCAGCCGCGATGAGGATGCATTCCATAAAAAGTTCGCGGAGATGAGAGGGTATGAAACGCTTGCGCCCGAGGAGTTGCTGCCCCTGATCAATTTCGATCGATCGCGAGTTGAGGACCTCAAAAATCAGTTGCAGTTGACATCAACCCGACAGGAGAACATCAACGCCTTACTTGAGAGACTGGACGCGAATTGGGGCAACGCGCCAGCCACAGCACCAGTCACAGCAGCGGGCACCGCGCTGCCCGGTGCGGCGGCAACCCGGATATCCAGCGTTCCGGCACCCCCTACCAACGGCGTGCCAAACGCACCGACCATCGGATCGCCAACGATATCATTGCCGACGACTATCCCGATCGTGGGGGGCAACCTAGCGGGCGGCAGCCTGTCATCCGACGATCTCAAAGCCAGCGCTCGCCTCGAAGCGCTCAGTCTGCTGGGTCAGTTGCGGCTTTATGTCCCGGAAATTGCGTTGTCGGTTCAACAATATGAGGCAGCCAGCCAAGCTGTATCAGTGGCGGGGAGCAGCGAATCGGCTGCATATCAGCGCGCGTTGTCACAGTTGCAATTGCTTCGGGTGACGATTCACGCCGAAGTCGTGGCGGCGATCAACAAAGCTCAAAACGACGCGCAAGCCTATCAGGTTTCTTTGCAGACAGCATTCGAAACTCTGAGCCAGCTCAGCCGGGGGAAAGATCAGACCCGTGATATCATTGAGCGGCTTGAAGTAGAGCGCGGCCAACGTAACCAGTGGCAAGAGCTGATTGATGACCAGGAACGCCGCACGCGATCTCCGGCGCGGCTTACGGTGCTTGATCCGCCGGCCGGCGGTGTTGATTTTTCCGATAGCCGACCGCGCCTCGCGGCGATGTTGGGCATCGTCGGAATTGTGATGGCGATTGGCTCTATGCTCTTAGTTTCCCTGGCAGGGCGGCGGGTCAAAACGGCACATGATGCGAGGCTGCTGGGCTCGGCGCGGCGGCCGATCCTGGGCGTCCTGCCGGAGATTCCTGATGACATCCACGATCACCGGCAAGCGACCGAAGTAGCCCATTATGTGCACAACATTCGAACGTCGTTGCAAATGTTGTACGGATGGATCGAGCATCCGGCTTTTGCAATTACCGGTGCCACTGACGGCACCGGCAAGAGCACGTTGACGCTCGGGTTGGGTCTGTCCTTCGCAGCGAACCGATGCCGCACGTTATTGATTGATCTTGATCTGGCCGGGGGGGGGATATCGCGGCGGCTGGAAGCGGTAAAGCGACGCCCGCTTGGTCACCTGCTGCGCGAAGAAGGATACATCAAACTCGCGCAGCTGCGCGAAGGGTTACAACATGCCAGCGCCTCGGGACAGATGCTCGGTGAAGCACTAATCGGGCTAGGGCATGTGAGTCATCAAAATCTTTCAGATGCACTGCAAAGGCAGAAGACTGACTGTATTGGCGTGCTCGATGCGCTGGAAGGGGAGAGCCTCGGCAGTTGCGTTTGCAAGACGGACGTCCGCTATCTATCCATTCTGCCATTGGGCGGTGCGGGGGCGCACCATGGCGCTTCCATCTCGCCAGAGTCACTGCAAAATCTACTGGACGCGGCCCGGGCAAAGTACGACATCATCCTGATCGATACCGGCACGGTTCCTGGCAGCCTCGAAGGATCGACAGTTGTCAACTCTGTCGATGGGGTCATCGTCACGGTCTCGCGGGGGGATTCACGCGCTGGAATCCGCCGATGCCTGGGTCACCTGGCATCGCTCAATGCCCGCCTGGCTGGGATTGTCTTCAATCGCGCGCGCATGCCCAAGCGGAGTTCACTAAATGGATCGTCCCTCGGTGTTGGAATCGCCGACGCAGCACTGTCGGCACCCGCTGGCAACGGGAAGTACGGCCCGCTGGGTCAAGCGGTGGTGTTGGCAGCAGGCAGTCGCAAGGAAGATGGGCGGGGTAATCGTGATGAATGAACCGATTGTTGAAGCAAACCAATGCTTGGACCAAGGGAAGTTGGCTGATTCGCGAGCATCGGGCCTGACCATCTGGGGCCTCGATCCGCTGCAGCTTCACGATCTATACTGGAGCATGCGTGGGGTGCAGGTGGTTAGGCCGGACACAGTGCTAGAGCAGCGGGTGGGCACTGAACTTTTTCTACTATTAGATAGCCGTTTGCTAGTACTGTTTGACTTGCGCAAGGCAGTTGATTATCTGCACTGGGTGAATCCCAAGCTACTTGCGGGGCGTGTGCGCGGCGTGATGCGTCGAGCGCTGGTTCCGCACCATGCGATCGAAGCCGATGGGTATACCACTTTTTATCATCTGACCGAACCAAGTGCCCGGCCCATGCCCACGCGCATCTGGCTAACCGAAGCCCTTGAAGTGGCGGCGGCTTGGCGCGATGGGAAAGAATCCTGGCGCCTTCGGCGCCGCCAAATTCCGCAGGATCGGCGAGGTGTGCTGTCGCTCAGTGGGGTTTTTT
>JBBSFP010000208.1:0-5630 GCA_038238625.1 Tepidisphaerales bacterium | reverse complement strand
CCGGCACCCGTAGATGCGACGGCGTTATTGAGAATGCCGATTACGTCGTTACGGGATAGGGAACCATCGGCTGACAAGTTCGCGCTTTGAGCGCGAATCCCCGCATCCTGAAGGTTCGCATCAAACCACCCAGGCGCGACGCTGAACATGCGGCGATCCTCAAGCAGCTCAAAACGGGCGCAGAGAGAGGGGGTGCTCTTTGAAGCATCTTTACGAAACATGCATTTATCCTTTTGAAAAAACCACGCCCCAAACCTTATGGCACAGTACCGTTCACGCGGTGAATGTACAACCGCCAACTTTCACCGATCCGCTTTTTTATCGAACCTACATGAGAGGGCGATGAGGAGCCATCAGGAGTTAAATCATTTTTGTCGCCATACTGGGTCCAAGGCTAATTCATCTGCGCTGGCGAACCAGCGGGTGGTAACCGTTTTTTGTCGGGTGTAGAACTGGATTGATTCAGTCCCCTGAACATGCAGGTCGCCGAAGAAAGATTGATTCCATCCGGTGAAGGGGAACCATGCCATGGGGGCGGGAACGCCAACATTGATCCCAATCATGCCCGCATTGAAGTGCTGTTTGAATTGGCGGGCCGCGTAGCCGCTGCGGGTGAAAATCGAGGCTCCATTTCCGTAGGGGCTTTTTCTGCCGATGGCAATCGCTTCATCGAGCGAGGTAGCCCGAATAACGGAAAGCACGGGCCCAAAGATCTCATCAGTCGCGAGTTTCATGCTGGGCTCAACACCATCGATGACCGAGGGCCTCAGGAAAAACCCTGCACCATCGGGAACATCTTTGCGACCGTCCAGCGCGACGTTCGCCCCTTCACTTTTGGCTAAATCCACATAGCCTGCCACCCGATCGCGATGGACGGCGGAAATCACGGGGCCCATATCAACCGCCGCTCCGGTATCGGTTGCGCCCACCTTCATGGCCGCTGCCTTTTGGCAAAGCGCGTCGACAAGCTTCCCACCGATGTCGCCCACCGGCACCGCGACTGATCCGGCCATGCAGCGCTCGCCGGCACAACCAAACGCCGAAACCGTCAATGCTGCGACCGATTGCTGAATATCCGCATCCGGCATGATGATCAGGTGGTTTTTGGCACCACCGGCGGCCTGCACGCGCTTGCCGTGCAGCGTTCCAGTTTCGTACACATATTTTGCAATAGCCGTAGATCCAACAAAAGACACCGCCGCCACAAGCTCATGCTTCAGAAGCGCGTCCACAGCTTCTTTGTCCCCGTGAGCGATGTTGAAAACACCTGCCGGACAACCGGCATCGGTGAGAATTTCACCCATCAGGTTGGCGGTCAATGGAACCTTCTCGCTGGGCTTGAGAATGAATGTGTTCCCGCACGCCAAGGCAATGGGGAACATCCACATGGGTACCATCGCGGGGAAATTGAAAGGGGTGATCCCGACACACACTCCAACAGGATGGCGCACCGTTTCGCAGTCCACGCCATGGGCGATATCAGTGAGCGATTGGCCCATTAGGAGACTCGGCATTCCGCAGGCGAATTCGACAACTTCGATACCGCGCTGCACGGATGCGCGCGCTTCAACAAGTGTCTTTCCATGTTCGCGGGTGGCGAGGCGCGCCAGTTCTTCAAAACGCTCGCCCATTAACTCGCGGAAACGAAATAGCACCCGACAACGTTCAATCACTGGAGTAGCAGCCCATCCTGGCAACGCCGTGGCCGCCGCTTGAACGATCGTGTCAATTTCTTTGGCACTCGCCAGTGGCACCGTTGCGATAACCTGACCGGTCGATGGATTGAACACGTTTGAGCGGCGCGGGCTGGCGCTAGCCCACCATTTTCCATTGCTCAACATGGGAACCACGGGTGTCTCGCTGGTGCTGCGGTCGGTGATCAGGGGCGCTGGTGATGACATTTGGCGAACCTTAACAGTTGTTTGGCAATCCGGTTTACACCCTCTGGAATTCTACTATAGACTACCGTTTTCAACGGATAAAGCATCCCACCAACCAAGGCCATCTTATGAGCGAAGCCGTACGCAAACATAAAGAGTATCTTTTTCCTGCCGTCGCGATGTATTACCAGGAGCCCATTGCCCTGGTGAAAGGTGAGGGGAACTACGTTTGGGACGAGAGCGGCAAGCGTTATCTAGATGCCTTTGGTGGCGTACTCACCGTGAGCGTGGGGCATGCGAACCCGAAGGTGGTCGAAGCGGTGGTCAACCAGGTCAAAAAAATCAGCCATACTTCAACGCTTTATGCCAATCCAGAGCAGTCGAACCTTGCCGAGAAGCTGGCATCCATTGCTCCCGGTAATTTGAAAAAATCGTTCTTCACCAGCAGCGGCACCGAGGCCAACGAAACGGCAATCAACGCCGCCCGCGCGGCAACGGGGCGCATGGACATCATCACGCTGCGGCACAGTTATTCAGGCCGAAGCGCGCAAACGTTGGCCGCCTGCGGACAAAGTGGTTGGAAGAAAATTCCACTGCCAGTTTCTGGCATTCGCCACGCGCATGCTCCGTATTGCTACCGTTGCCCATTCAATGCACCGGATTCCAATTCGTGCGGATTGGAATGTGCCAACGACATTGAAGAGCTGATCCTGACTGAAACCGGCGGCGAGATTGCAGCGTTTATGGCTGAAACCGTGATCGGCAGCGGTGGATTCATCGTCCCGCCCAAGAACTATTTCAAACGAGCCACCGAGATTGCACGCAAATATGGCGGCCTGTATATCGCCGATGAAGTGCAAACCGCCTGGGGCCGCACCGGCGGTTATTGGTGGGGCGTGGAACACTATGGCGTGCAGCCAGACATCATGGTGAGCGCCAAGGGGATGGGCAACGGCGCGCCAGTGGCCATGACCATTGCCACCCCCGAGGTCGCCGACAAATTCCCCGGAATTACGTTTGCCACCTTCGGTGGAAACCCTGTTTCGATGGCCGCAGCCCGTTCGACCATCAGCGTGATCGAAGACGATGGACTGCTGCAGAATTGCAAGGCCGTTGGTGCCTATCTCGGTGAACGCTTTGCCGCCCTTAAAGAAAAACATCAAACCGTCGGCGACGCCCGTGGCATTGGAATGATGCAGGCACTGGAGCTTGTGAAAGATCGTAAAACCAAGGCACCCGCTCCTGCGGCGGTCGTCACCGTGTTCGAAGAGGCCAAGCGCCGTGGTGTATTGATTGGTAAGGGCGGGGTGTATGGGAACGTGATCCGAACGGGCCTGATGCTCAATGCCGGTAAGCCGCAGGTGGACGAATTAGTGGAAGCGCTCGATGCGGGATTGAGCCTTGCGGCCGCCGACTTGCACTAATGGAAGTTGCATTGCTACCTGACATTGCACTGTGACTTTCTGGCAACCTTCTGGTGAGCTCGTTAGAGTTTCACCAGGTTCCATCGTCCAGCGATCATTTCCCGCGAGGCTTTATCACATGATGGGCGTGCGCCAAATTGCCGAGTATTTGAGTAGGGGAATTGTACTTCGCCGTAACCTTCCACCGAGTTCAGGTGGCGGAATACTTTTTGTCTCACCGGAAAACGGCGGGCTGCGTTTTTGGCGGCGGAATTTGGGATTGATCGATCCGCCGCTGCTCGCCATGGTTGGCAGGTTCGTTTCGGCAGGTATGAAGGTCTGGGATATCGGGGCGAACGTTGGATTGTTCACCTTTTCAGCCGCTCACGCGGCCGGATCTGGTGGTTTGGTCGTGGCCGTCGAGGCGGATATCGACAATGTTCGACTTCTGCAGCGTTCCGTACGGCATATGCGTCGGTCTGAAAACGCTTCAGTCGAGGTCTTGCCAGTGGCTATCAATCGACCGGGTGAGCGGTTCGCGAAATTCCAGATTGCCCGTCGCTCCAGAAGCTCCAACGCGCTGGCTGGATTCGGGCTCTCACAAAGCGGTGGGTTTGTCGAAGTACGCTCGGTCCCATGTGTCACGCTGGATCAATTGCTGGAAAATTTTGGTACCCCGGGACTTATCAAAATGGACGTGGAAGGCGCTGAATACCAGGCGTTGTTGGGCGCAGAGCGCGTGTTACGCGAAGCGCGCCCGGTTTTCCTGATGGAAGTGGGGGGTGATTCCGAGCATGGTCAACCGATGGCAGACTTGCTCAGATCCAATTCCTATAAACTTTTCGATGCGGATGCCCCGGAAGAAAACCGGGCCGAAACAGCGCTTCCAGCGTGGAATTGCCTGGCGATTCCTTCCGAATCAGTGAAATGATGGCAACCGGACTGAGGCACATCACTTCCGATTGATCGGGGAGTTTTTCCTGATGAGCCAATCAGTTTCGAGGTCATGTAAACGCCCAAGCTCGTTACCGACCACGTCCGGGGTTCACAAATATATTGTCATGCCCGGGCACAATCAGGTCGGCGATTTCATACACCTCGGCAAGCGAATCCTGGGCGAGCTTGATGTCGTAGGAGTCGGGAAGCACCTGGCCGGCCTCGAAATGGTCCTGGGTGGGCACCGCGTCACCGGTGATGAGCGTGGTGCGGGTAGGCTGGGCGACGAGGAGCCCGCATGTCCCGGGGGTGTAGCCCGGGAGGGGAAAAAGGTCGAGCCCGGGGATCAGTTGATCGGGCGCGGGAAGGAGTGCATCAAGAAGCCGAAGCTCGATTTTCAAGAGCGCACGCTCGGCATCATCGGACAAGGATTGCGAGAGTGCCTGCTGCAGAAATTGGTGGACTGCTTGCTGTTCAGGTTCATTGATAAACGCCCTGGCTTTGGGGAAGAGGGCCAAGCCGGCACGGTGCGCCGGGCGAAAGTTGGTGAGGAAGACGGTGTCGATCTGTTCCGGCAACAGGCCAGCGCGTTCGAACAGGCGAGCTTGCAGTGCAAGGGGCGGCAGGCCGGGGTCGATCAATATGTTACGTTTACCGGAACGGACGAGCGTAGTGGTGGCATGGGCGGTGCGCACAGGCTGCGATTCTTTCCAAAGTCGATTGCGACTGAGTGTACCGATGCTGATGACGTCATATCGTATGGCGGGCATCACCAAACAGTAACGGTGCATCGGGTAACGATGCAAGATGCGTGGCGGTGCGTGGCGGGTGACTTTTAAGTGAGAGCAGTGGATGATCCAGCCATGCGAAAAGTAAACTTGCATCTGTGCCTGATCGGTTGGTTAGGGATCAACTTGTCGACCCTGGTCGGATGTCAGAACGCGGCGCCGCACGCATCGCCTGTGCCGAGGTTGCTAAGCGCGACATCGGTGGATTCGTGGACGTTTGACGGGCGACCCGGGTATTGCCTTCACACCCAGCATTACACGATCTACACGACACTGCAGGATGAGAGTTTGCTGGAGATGTTGCCTCTGTTGATGGAGGGTGCCTGGGCGCAGTATCGCGCCTTTGCCCCCAGGCTAAAGACTTCGGATAAACCCTTGGAATGCTTTGTATTCAACGGGCGCGCGGACTTTGATGTGTACACGACACGAAATACCGGAGGCGATGCCCGAATTTACCTGATGATCCGAAAGGGGGGGTATACGTGGGCAGATCGGTTCGTCTGCTACTACCTTGGCCCCACGGCAACTACCGCGATCGCGGCACACGAGGGCTGGCACCAGTTTGCAGCTCGGAATTTTCAGGGACGATTACCACCGTTTTTAGAGGAAGGGCTGGCCTGTAT
>JBBSFP010000207.1:0-5654 GCA_038238625.1 Tepidisphaerales bacterium | reverse complement strand
GGCTAAGGATCGGTACCCAGTCTGGCCCGGGTGGCGGTGAGGCCATGGTGGCAGTCCGCAGCAGCGAATCCCAGGCGCCGATGTGGGCGGTCACGGCATGCGGCACGCTCATCACCTCTCCTTCAGCCAAAGCGTTAAGCCCGCTCCCATCGGCGATGACAGCGGGGCTCCCCCTGGGAAGCGCCGCGATCTGGGTCACAACGCCCACCGTTAACGAACCCTCGCCGGCGGGCTGCTTTGAACGGTAAGCCTCTAACACCCGTTCCAGTTCGGCAGGCAATGGTCCGACCGATTCCACGCGCGCCCAGGTTCTGCCCCGCGATACCCACGCGGTATCATTGTGCGGCAACCCATCGCTCCACGGCGTGCCATCCGGGGACTTCACACGCGCTTGAACGACGCTGCCCAGGTGCGGCAGATCGACGAACACAGTCGTCAATTCGGGTGGGGCTTTGAGCGTCACGGCACGCTGCGTGGTCGCTGTGTCGCTGTGGACCTGTATCTGCAACGTTCGAGCCGCGGTGGTGCTGAGCCGTAGCAGCACCTGCCCACTGCCGTCACTACGTTGACGCGCGGCGATGTGGGTGAACCCGGCATCGTTCACGTTCATTGCGGGCCGCACCACCGCCACATGGGGGTCATCCGGTAACGACACATCGGTGATGACCACCACCTCCCCGGCTCGTTTGGCGGCAGCTACCGCTGCAGGCAGGAGGTCGCGGGTATCCAGTGCCGTCGGGGTCATTCGTTCAAGATCGTCGGTGCTGATCGGTGGAATGGCCATGAGGTGGGGCGTGGCACCGCCGAGCGTTTGCGCGATCTCCTGCATTGCCGTACGCGCCCCGACCTCAAATCTCGGCCGCCCCGTTTCCCCCGATGCCGACAGCGTTAATCCGCGATCCACGATGAGCGTGATGGGCACCGGGTGGCGTTGTGAGCCCATCCACACCGGCCGCGCGGCGGCCAGCACGGCCATGAGTGCCGCCAGAAGCGCAAACACCACCGCGATGGGTGGTTTTTCAAACGATCGTTTCGATTGCTCGGGCGGCTGATCGTTCTCCCACAAAGGCAAAAACGGCACCCGGTACCGCTTACGTCGCCCCCACAACAACCAGACAGCCACCCCCCCCCAAGGTACCAACCCCAGCAATAATAACGGCGAAACGAAAAGCATGGCTCTGCTTACTCTAACCGTGTTCGCAGTCGCTTTGTTAGTTGCCTAACTCATAGAAGACCGAAATCAGAGAATCAAATAGCAGAATTCGGTTAATGACGATTCGGTTAATGTCGACTTCTACACTGTGAGCCCGCACGATCTACAGAATTTCTCGAAGTCACGTTTAATGCACCTCGCTCTCCAGAAGCTATTACGCGATGAGCGCGGAGGAGAGGTACTTGAATACGCCCTCATCTCCGGCCTTGTGGTCGTGGGATCGATTACGCTTATCGCAAAAGTAGGTACCAAAGTGCTGGCCCGTTGGACCAGCCTTAACAGCAGCATGTAGCCATAATCGCCGTGTCACTCCGGGGACGAACCGATTCACTCGAATCATCGATCAGGCACGTCCGGTTGCGTTGTGCGCTTGTGTTCCAGAAACCACTTCAGCAGATCGTCCCCGTAATAAACTTTGTCCCAGGCATTGTGCCCGGTATGGGGGATGATGGTCAGGCGTGCATTACCGCCGGCTTGGGTGATGGCATCCACCATGCGCTGATTTTCGCGGATGGGGACGATGTCATCATTTTCTCCGTGGAATGCCCAGGTTGGGATACGGGTCAGGCGTGTTGCATCCGCTGGCTCACCTCCGCCGCAAATCGGAGCGATGGCCGCAAAGCGATTGGGGAACTCTGCGGCGGTGGCCCACACCCCGTAGCCGCCCATGCTCATCCCCGTTAGATAAATTCGGTCGGCGTCAATGGCATACTCCGTCTGGAGTTTGTCGACCAGCGCGTTAATTGCCCAGGGCGACCA
The DNA here is from genome assembly GCA_038238625.1 of Tepidisphaerales bacterium. Taxonomy (GTDB): domain Bacteria; phylum Planctomycetota; class Phycisphaerae; order Tepidisphaerales; family Tepidisphaeraceae; genus JBBSFP01. Next base: position 3,682 of record JBBSFP010000207.1, on the reverse strand, counting down.
GAAATCTTCGCAGGGACATTGCGGGGCAGCCATGATGAATGGCAGATCCCTGTTCATCTCAAACACACCCGCCAGACCCGCCCAGCGCACCATATCCAGATTGTCCCCGCGCTCGCCTTTGCCATGCAGAAACACGATGAGGGGCCAGCGTTTATTGGGCTCGCGGGCTTTCGCCTGCGCATAGTCGGCGGGTAGATAGATTAAATGCGTGGGCACCAGTTCGCCGCGGATCGACTTCAGCCCGGCCCACCATTTTTGGTCGCGTGCCCACGGGCCCTGACGCGGGTGGTCGTCATCATGGGCCGATTCATACAATCCCGCCAGCAGCACTGCGGTATTGGTTTCGAAGGTCAAGCCATCCCCCAACAGGTTCTTGAAATACTGGCTCACGCTGGCGTTCTGGCGGCGGAGCACCGCAGGGTCGATGCCAAGCTGGGGGGGAAGTTTTACGTCCATCGGCAGGTCGACGTTACGCCAACTGACTTCCTCGGGCTCCCTGAACAACGTCCGGTAGCGCGTGAAGACCTTGCCATCGGCACCGCGAATCTCCACCACCGCCCCGTAGCGCCCCGGCCGATCGGCACGCTCCACCACATGGTATTGGGCATCGTAGTAGGTGGTCCGCAGATCGTACGCACCAATGATGTCTTCCACCTGGTCGGGTTCCTCAAAATCCGGCTGCGGAAAACCAGCGCCGCTGAACACACAGGGCTTGAAAACCAACTCTTCATAAGGCAGGACCCACTTGCTGGAATCGGGGGGCGGAGGCAGGGTCACCGTCGTCAATGGCTTGTCATCCACCCAAACATCCAGCGACCCGTAAGGCTGGTCAGCTGGCGGCATGGGAAGCGATAACGTGGCTGAAACGCGATCGGCCTGCACGAAATCGCTTCGCAGCACGCCGGTCTTCAGCACGCGACCACGTTGATGGATGCTGATGGTTTTGCCGTCGAACTCGGCGGTAGCGCGCACGCAGACGCGCACGCGATGTTGCCGAACGTAGTCGGCATACGCGGCCGCATGAATGGGCGGGCTGGGGTTTTCGGATAATCGCAGTCGATAGGCGCTTCGAGGATCGCATGATCGCGTGTTACCGGGGTTCCAAAGTAGCTGCGAGCCGAGTCTCGGGCCGTCTACATCGTTCACCTTTAACTGCAGAGCAAATTCCAGCCCGGGGGCAGGCGACAGGTTCAGATCTTCCCAGGGCACCAGCGCTTCCAATAGATATCCGTTGGCCGTCTTCGTGCGGGCCGCCACAATGCCCGGCTCCACATCCGCTATCGGTAACCCTTTTTTGAACCGCTCACCATCGCAGATTTTTATGGCATGTATGCGCAGGCTGGTGAACTCTGTGCCCACGCCCGGCCCGATCACGATGCGCAAGCCCGAGTTACTCGGATCCTTCACTTTCCCGCGCGGGCTGATCAAAAATTCGGTCGAATCGCCCCCGGCGGCGGGGTCATTCGATTCCTGGTCCACCGCATCGGTGACATTCACCAGCACCAGCAACCCGCGCGCGTTCCAACCCAGGCGAAAGCAGCCATCAAAATCCGCCCGGGACCGAACGTGTTCAGCCGTGTTGGCCAGCACATCCACTGCAAATCCGCGCTCCCCCCAGTCGGCTGCTTGACCGTCGACAACAATGTTGGCGAGGCGCGGGATCTGGTAAACGACTCCTTCGTTATCAGCGGGCTGGCTAGCGGGTGGCAGGGGGGCAGCCGCACCGCTGCTGCGGTGATAAACGGCTGGATCAGGCAAGGGATCGCGCGCCTCAACGATCTGCTGTATCAAGGCGATGGATGCCGCCAAGGCGACGACAGTTGCCATGGTGCGCCAGGCCCGGTTCCAAACTTGAAGCGACCGATGGGGAGTGAACGGATTTCTCATTGGCGTCCCCTTTTTTATACCACGCGGGTGCCGATTCGTGGAAACGCAACCTGCTGTGACGTTGCAGCTTGCTCCCGGTGCTCGGCCCTGCTCAAATACCCGCCCGTTACTTTTTTAGGAGCTTCATGCAATTCGCCAACCTGGGTCGCACCGCTTTAAAGGTCAGCAAACTATGTCTTGGGACCATGAACTTCGGCCCGGAAACCACGGAGCCTGATAGCTTTGCGATGATGGACAAAGCCCTGGAGGTGGGGATCAACTTTTTCGACACCGCTAACGGCTATGGTGGGAAAAAAGGCGAAGGCATTACCGAGCAAATCCTTGGCCGCTGGTTTGCCCAGGGAAATCGCCGCGAAAAAATCGTGTTGGCGACCAAGGTCTACGGCACGATGGGCGATGGGCAAAATGACCGCGGCTGCAGCGCTTATCAAATCCGGGCCGCCTGCGATGCTTCCCTAAGGCGGATGAGAACCGATCGCATCGATCTTTATCAGATGCACCACATCGACCGCACCGCCCCCTGGGATGAAGTTTGGCAAGCCATGGATCAACTGGTGCAGCAGGGAAAAGTGCTGTACGTGGGCTCAAGTAATTTTGCCGCGTGGAATATCGCCACTGCCAATCAGGAAGCTTCCAGGCGCCACATGCTCGGATTGGTCAGCGAGCAAAGTAAATACAGCCTGATCACACGGAACATCGAGCTGGAAGTGTTGCCGGCATGCAAATTCTATGGCGTGGGCGTGATTCCCTGGAGCCCGCTTGAGGGCGGCCTGCTCGGTGGAGTGCTCGCCAAGGAGACAAATTCCAGCCGCCGAGTGAATGAACGCAACAAGAAGCGCACCGACGAACTGCGACCGCAACTACAGCAATGGGAAGATTTCTGCCGGGAACTAGGTCACGCCCCCGCCGATGTGGCTTTGGCCTGGATGCTGGCCAACCCCGTGATTACTGCGCCGATCATCGGGCCACGCACGATGGATCAACTCACCGGTTCATTGCGTGTGTTTGATATCAAGCTCGATGACGCCGCCCACAAGCGGCTGGATGAAATCTGGCCCGGGCCGGGGAATCAGGCCCCGGAAGCCTATGCGTGGTGAGTAAAAAAAGACGCCGTCTGGCAGGATGAGCACCCGCCAGACGACGTTCGCTGAAGAACTACAAAGGCATATCAAGGCAAACCTAGACCGACCGGCCCTTTGATCCGAACAGCAATAGGACTAACCCCAGGACCGCGGCACCGATGCCGCCGATGATGTACCAGGTGGTTGCCTGCGTAAAGTGGCCGGTGACTGTGTTGACCGTGCGGTCGGCGATGGAGTGAGAGGCGTTCATTCCGACGACCAGTAGTGCAACGCCCACGACCAACGCAACGATACCCAGAATTTTAGACTGACCCATCTGTTACTCCTGCGGACGTCTGCCGCGACAAAGTTGTAAATCGAAATGAAAAGAGTTGATCAAGGGCCAGCGCTTGCCCGAATGCCATAGGCACCCATGATGACCTAGATGACCTAGTCTTTACGCTTGTCGTCCTTCCCCAGAGCTTCCTGGACCTTGCCTACCGCCTTCTGCACTTTGCCCTTGATCTGCTGGCCGGTATCGCCTTTCACCGCACCGGCGATGTCATTGACCTTGCCCTTGACCTGCTTCATCTTGCCTGCAGCCACATCTTCGCTACCCATAGAGACTCCTTGTAAAAATGACCGGTCTCCTACTGGCAAACGCTGTGCCTGCCGTCGGTTTGAGCGATGAATTTGCCATTCGACGGTTCTGAGTTGACTTCCCGTCCTGGCTT
>JBBSFP010000206.1:0-5666 GCA_038238625.1 Tepidisphaerales bacterium | reverse complement strand
ATAAACCAACGCCTGAATACGCGACCGATGCGTCAAAGCGGGCTTCGACAACATGCCCTGCAATGCCCCGGCTGCCTGAGACCAGCGCCTTAACTGCAGCAACTCTTCAATCGATTCTAACAGCGTCTGCTCAATTTTCTGGGAGCGGGCCATTAGTGTGGCCGATACGCCCAGGACCACGAGTATCACAAAAAATAATATCGAGATCGCGCCGGCCATCCCGTTGGATGATTGCGAGTTGTGATCATTCACCAGCCCCACGCCCCAGGCGATGATCAATACCACCATCGACAAAAGCCCCGCGCCCAGCCATCGCATGGTCCCCCGCGGGCGCGGCATGCTACTAGCCAGCAACGCTTGCACATCCATGAACGTAGACCCATCACCCTGGGCAATTGGCGAAAGCAGCACACTGCTGTTAGAAACCGCGCTCATCTTGCATAACCTATCCGAAAGGGTGAATCGTTACATCGGGGGACCGCCGCATCATTATCGGCTCACCGTCCCGCTGCACGCTCTTCCGATGTTTTCCCGCTGGTTGGTTCATGGTCAATCACGGGAGCAAATGTATGTAAGTAGTAATCTTCGGCAGCTTGCTCGCGCTCGGTCTCGAAGTTGTCGATAGACAAACCCTCATTAGCGGGAAGAACCGGCCGGGAATCCAAGGGCACCGCGAGCAGCAACACCCGCCCGCGGCGTAAAATCTCCATCTGTAGTGCCTGATTTGGAGCGCACGACTTCACGATGCTCTGAAATTCTTCCACTCCATGCACATCGACAAGCGCAGGGTGCGTCCTCTCTTTTACTGAAGCACCCCCAGTACCCTGTACAATATTTTCAACTGCCGAAGGTGCCATGCGCAGAATCACGTCACCGTCCTCCAAAAAGCGGAACGCGCAAAATCCTGGTAGCCGATGCCGCACTTCGACCCCTACCTGCATCGGATCAAACATCTGCTGATCCAAATCAAAGCGCAGGCCCAAAAACCCTTGTGCAAGCCGCTCATACGGCTCCGTCGCCATGTAAACTTGCTTCACGATTCCTGGAATCATCGCACGTTGTTGAGCGTCCAGCGGCATGGTCTTCAACATCTCGCTGAGCAGCTTCAGATCGTTGCGGTCCATTCCCATCAGTTTTACACAAGCTTTTTCGCGAACCGTAGAATCATCATCTGACAATTCCTGCACCCACTGCTTCAGAATTTTGTTGTTACTTTGCCCGGGTTTTGACGTGGGCATACCCGGTGAGGAATCGGCCGCACCGACCAATCGATCCCCCATCAAGATCACGAGGGCGAGAATGGTAACATTGCAGCCCCACTTCCAGAGCCGGGTTCGATTACAGCGCGCACTGTTGATGATGGTTTCCATCCGCACCTCTACTATCGACATCTTAGGCGGGAGGCGGCCACGCGGGGAAATCTAATATCTATTCCGAGGGCATCATGCTTCGGCCAGCGCCACTAGTTTCTGCGCGTGGTGGGTCATCCAGTAGACCTTGCGCTGCACCATTTGTAAGAATGCCAGCCCCTCGATTTTGGCGAACGACCCGGTGGCTGCAATCGGAAAAACGGCTTCGGCAATCAGCGCTTCAACCATCAGCCACGGAATGCAGCGAACCTCCGCCTGCGACAGAAGCATGACCTCATCATAGCCCCGCAGAAACCGCTTGAAGCGGCTCTCGTCGATGTAATCGGGCCATTTGCTGACATCTTCCTCCCCCCCGAGGATTGAAAATTGCAGCGACCCATTAGCGATATCAATGATGCGTGCCTGCACGCGGGCGGCATCATAATCAATCACGGCCACCACCCGGTTGTCGCGAAAAAGCATATTTCCTGGATGCCAGTCGGCATGTACGATCTGCTTGGGCCAGGTATCCAAACCCTCATGTTCCACCATGTCTGCAGAATAGCGATAACTTTCAAGCAGGAACGCGAGCAACTTTCCAATTTCCAACGCGCCGGGCGCGGTCGGGGGGATCATCGCTGGAATCTGTCGCAGCCCGGCTTCCACCGCCGGTGCCATATGGTAGCTGCCGGTGGACGGTTGAAAATCGCTCTTAAAATCGAGTAGCAATTTATGATATAGCGCCAGCACTCGGCCGCTGTCGAAAGTTGATTCCAGCGACGAGGGATACCCCTGGCCCGGGATGTATTCAAACAGCTCATAAATCGCACCGTGGTACTGCATGATGGAATTGTTATCACGCTTGGTCCCGATCAGGTGTGGCAATGGGAATTGCTTGCCCGCAAGGTAAAGCTGCAGCGCATGGCTGAATGCCACCTTGTAGGGATCATCTTTCCCTTTAGCGCGACGCTTTAAGAGGAATTTACCCTGCTCGCTGGTTATCAATAGCTTGGGGGCTTTGCGTGAACCACGCGGATATTCCACGATCGATTCCAGCACCCCGATTTCGAAGTGGGACATGACAATCGCCAATTCATCGGCGGCAAACTGCTCACGCCCGCCTTTTTGGGGCGATGATCCTGACCCCGACAATTGCGGTTCTGAAGCTGCCACCGGTGTATTTTCCGTTCCGAAATGTTGATCGGAGTAAACGATAACGGCATGGGGCCGGGTGTCAAACAATCAGCGGAGTTTCGAATCAGGCAACGGTCACCCGCAGCGATTAGGTTGCCGCACGCCCCGCCTGCAACAATGTCAAAGGTTCCTGCCGCCATAAGCCGATTGCCGGCACGATGCTCGCGAGTAGTGACAGTCCCAGCACTGTTGCAATGCCGATGTTGATCATGGGCCATGGCACCGATATTCCGGTGACTGTGCCGAGCAAATACTGGCTCAGCCCGTTGGCGTCGTAGCTCAATTCAAAACCGCATGTCAATCCCAGCACAACGCCGACAACACCCAGGAGTAGCGCTTCGGCCAGGATCAGTCGAAAAAGCTGCCCGCCGGTGACGCCGATGCTTCGTAACACTCCAAATTGCCATCGCCGCGAGCGCACGCTAGCGATAATGGTGTTGGTTACGCCCAGCGATGCCACCATCAGCGCAAAGAATGCGACGCTGCTCAGCACCAACAGCACTCGTCCGAAACCGTCCTTTATTCCGTTTTTTATCTTGCTAACGTCATATACCTTCAGGCCGCCCAGCTGCGCAAGCGTCTTTCGGACAGCGGTCAGCACCTGTTGCCTCATTGAGTCCAACGTAAATGCATGGTTGTCACTGAGGGGTTGAATAGCATTGCTTGCAGATGGCGGCACCGGCGCGGGTACTGGAGTTCCGTTCACCCCGTTGAGTAACTTGTCGCCATCCACATTGTGGTTCAAGTTGGCGGCCATCAAATAAACGCGATCAGCGCCGAAATCACGCCGAACATCTTCCGTCGACATAAACACACTGCCGGCCGTGAACTGGTCAAACTGCTCGCCAAGATCGTACATCGATACCATGACATCCAGTCCAGGCGACCAGACCACCCCAGCCACTACATATTGCACCCAGCCGTGTTCCGATGTTTTCACTCCGACGTGGTCCCCCAGTTTCAGACCGTACAGCCGGAAAAATTGATCCGTCACGATCAACGCGTGCCCCTCGCGCAACATGGCGTACGCCCGCGTCGCCAACTGATCGCGCTCGCGCTGCTTCTCGGGCTGTCGGCCCTGGTCGTCGCGAAATTCCAGCTCAATCAACGCCTGTGTTCGATTCGGATCGACCCCGAAGACCATCGTGGAGTCTGGCCATAATTCCTTTGCGACCTTCGATTCATCCAATGCCAGCTTTGCGTTCGTGAAGATGATCGGTAATGCTTCACCCGGCTTGATGCCAGGCAGTTCGCCCACTTGCTTTTGCTGGGGCGGGTCAAGCCCACCGGGCGAAAAAATAAACACATCTGGGAAATGGCTTGGTAATTTCCATGCGTCCAGCAACGAATTCCCTTGGACCTGCATTACCACCAGCACTGCCAGGCCGACCATGAGCGCGGATGCCGTTCCGGCTGCACGCCAAATCCCACCACTAAGCTGTTGTCGCAATAATGCCGGCGGTACGGCGAACAATCGTGCTACAGGGCCGGTGCCAATCCATTCAACCGCTAGCACAAACAACGGTGCCAGCAGGAAGAACCCGAGCATGAGGGTGGGCAAACCCAAGAAAAAGTGGAGCCAATATTTGCCTGAGGGGGACAGCCAGCCGTTGCGTATCAACAACGGATCCACTGTGATCAGAACTAATCCAATCAGGGCGCACCAGAGCGGCACGCCGCGGCCGGGTGGTGTGGCGGTCGGTGTCAGCGCGTCCAGGGGGCTAACGCGCGTGGCATTCCAGGCAGGGAGCGAACCGGCAATCAGTGCGGCCACGATCGAGCCAACCGATCCCATCAAGATACCGCCGGTACTGATGCCCATACCGCCGCTGAACAGATCGTGTTTCCAGGTGACCAGTGTTTTGACCCAGCCTAAACCCAACGGAACGCCAACAGCGACTCCGATCAGCGCCAACATAGCCCCTTCCATCAAGACCACGGCCGCCAGTTGCCCGCGCCCGGCACCCACTGCGCGCAGCATTGCCAGCGTGCGTGACCGCTCACTAACCCCCATGCTCAACGTCGAAAAAATGATGAACGTCGCCGCCAACAGCGACACCGCACCCGCCAGGTAGCTCAACAATGTCAATCCGGAAAGGTTGCGCTCCATCTCCACGCGCAGATCGCTTGCCGCACGAATGCGCAATCCGGGCTGAATGGCCTCAAGCTCCTGCTCCAAACGTCGCGCCACCGTTGGCGCAGCACTGGGATTATGGAGCAACACCATGATGCGGCTGACTTTTCCCGGCCGATTGTCGAATGCCTGCGCAGTCTTCAGCGGGAGGTAAATCGTCTGCTGCCGCTCAGCCAATAACGCAGGTTTATGCACGATCCCGACGATGCGAACCTTGAGTGGTTGCCGCATATCAGGGATCGTCAGCCAATCACCCACCTTTAGTTTGGTGATGTCCGCAACAACCTGATCGACTACAGCAACATCCCCCGACTGCCCGCTGAACCATGTCCCCTCCTGCAAACGCTGGGCGGCCACATCAGTATCGGTGGGCAAATCCACACCCAGCACGTCCGCCACCCTACCGTGGAGATTATTTCCTTCAGAATCCTGGAGGGCGCGATTGGTTTTATAGCGCTCCACGACGCGCTTGACTTCCGGCTGCGATGCGATGGCAGCAACCAGTTTTTCGTCCAGCGACCCCCGGTAGTCCGCCGGCCGCACGCTCACATCGGTTGAACCGATATATTGAGAGAGCATCTTCCGCGCCGCCCGCTGCGCCGAGGCGTATCCGCTCGTCACCGCCACCACCAGGCTCACTGACAGCGCTATCGCCGCCACCGTGAGCAAGAGACGCATGCGATGCGCCGCCAGATTGGCCACAACCAGTCGCGGTAAAATCATACCGGGCGGGAGTCCTTTGCCGCGCGGCGCTCGATCACGCGGCCATCCTTCAATACCATCACCTCGTGCGCGTAACCAGCCACGTCGGTTTCGTGCGTGACCATCACCACAGATTTGCCCTGTTTTTCGGTCAGGTCACGAAGTAGTTGGCAAACACTCTGGCTGTTCACTGAATCGAGATTGCCGGTCGGCTCGTCTGCAAAAAGGACTGCCGGATCACTCACCAGCGCCCGCCCGATCGCAACACGCTGTTGCTCTCCTCCACT
>JBBSFP010000205.1:0-5670 GCA_038238625.1 Tepidisphaerales bacterium | reverse complement strand
ACATTCTGCGCATGGCGGCCATTGATGGTGAGGAACACCGGCGGTTCTTCCGGGCAACGGGCCGCAAACTCGCTGTAAAACTTGTTGATAAACGTGCGCGTCGCCCAGGCAGTGCCATCGGCTAGGCCGCAAATCGTGGTGCCAGGCATGATGCCCATGGTTTTCTCAAGCTCCATCAGCAGTTCCAGATCGCGGGCGCGGCCGCCGCCGTCCATAATGCGATCCAGCACCTTGCGCATCCAGGTGGCGCCTTCACGGCACGGCGTACACTGCCCGCATGATTCATGGGCATAAAAGCGCACGCAGTTTCGCAGCGCCTCCACCATATCGGTATGTTCGTTCATGACGATCATACCGGCCGTACCCAGGCCCAGGCACCCGCCGCGAAAACGCACATCGTCAAAATCCAGCTTAATATCTAATTGATCGGTCCCCAGCACCCCCATCGAAATCCCACCGCATATCGCGGCCTTGTATTGACCGCCCTTCATACCCCCGGCCAGGGTATTAATTGCATAATCCAGGGTAATCCCCAACTCGTCTTCATAGACACCCGGCTTATTCACATGACCCGACATACCGTAAAGTTTGGGGCCTGGGCTGCTCTTGGTCCCCATTGATTTAAACCAGTCCGGCCCGCGCTCAATAATCGGCGGGATGCAACAGAGCGTCTCCACGTTATTAATCACCGTCGGCCGGGCAAATGCACCGGCAATCGCAGGAAATGGCGGCTTATTCCGGGGCCAGCCACGCTTGCCCTCCAACGCCTCCAGCAATCCGGTCTCTTCGCCACAAATATAGGCTCCGGCACCTTTGTGAACATAGCATTCGAGCTTGTAATTACTCCCGAAAATCCCCTGCTGCCCGAAGATGCCATGTTCGTACGCTTCTGCGATGGCTCGTTCTAATACCTTGGTTTGCCGATGGTATTCCCCGCGAATGAAGATGTAAGCGATATCCACCTGGGTGGCGATAGCGGCGATGGCGATGCCCTCGAGCGTGAGGTGCGGATCGTAATCCATCAGGTAGCGATCTTTGAAAGTACCCGGCTCGGATTCATCGGCGTTGACGGCCAGGTAATGCGGGCCTTTTTTATCTTTGGGGATGAAGGCCCACTTTTGCCCGGCGCTGAACCCGGCACCGCCGCGCCCGCGCAGACCGCTGTCGGTCACTGTCTTGATAATGTCCGCCGGGGGCATGTTGAGCGCTTTTTTGAGCGCTTCGTAGCCACCCGTGGCGATGTAATCATCGTACCAGTAGATTTTTCGCTGGGCGGGATCCTGCGGAATTCGTTTGAGGAGAACAGGCTCGGTGAATGCCATGGGTTTTTGCTACGGGCCGACAACCGTCGCCCGCGATCCTTTCGTTTGATTGCGGGATTTTAACCGTGATGCAACAGAAGATACAGATGCCCCAAAAACCTGCCGGGAGCGCGCTAGGGTTTTTGAACCGCCTTCACCACCACTTCATCAATCACCGTCCGCCGCAGCTTGACGCCGGGGCGGCCAGGCAGGTCGCGCTCCTGGGTGTCATCAGACCGGAAGATCACCCGGCTGTCTGCCGTGGCAGAAGCAGATGGCGAAACGGGTGAAGTGGGGTTGGCGGACACGCCGGGTGTTTTGTCTGTCGCTTTGGAATGGGACACGTCGGTTTTGACCGCTTTGTGCACATGACCCACCTGGCGACCCAGCCAGCTCAGGAAAGTTTGTTTGGGCGGCATGGCAGACATCATACCTCAACAGACTCGATCGCCAGAAGCCCGGCGATCAAGCGACCGGCCGCACGGCGACTGCAGAATGATTTCAAAACAGCGACTGCTGTTGAAAATGAGTCGGCGGCGCAAGTTCGATGCAGCTGGGATCATCAAATGTCGGCCGGTTCACCTGTGGATTCACGGCGTCGATGGCCAGCGGCGGAGTGGGGGGGGATTTTTCCAACACCTCCAGCGCAGCCTGGGCCGTGGGCGCATGCAGCCACGCGCTGGCATGCACGGGATCGAGCATCACGGGCATTCGGGTGTGCAGCGTGCTCATCTGCGCGTTGGCCTCACGCGTGAGCAGCGCGCAGGATTCGAGCGCATCGGAAGCCGGCGAGGTGGAATCGGTACTTCGAGCAATCGCAGACATCGTGCTGGCAGGATCGTTCCAGGTTTCCCACAGCCCGGCAAAGGCAAGCACCCGGTGATCGGGCAGGTGGATGAAGTGCGGATGCTTCTTATTTTCGGCGGTCGTCCATTCGTAAAACCCATCGAAGGGAATGATGCAGCGACGATGACGGACGGCATCGCGAAACGCAGGTTTCTGCTGCACCGTTTCCATGCGGGCATTGATGAGGCGCTGCCCGATGGAAATGTCTGGTGCCCAGTGCGGCACCAGCCCCCAGCGCATCCAGCGCAGAGCCGCATGCCCATCTTCATCACGGGCCACCACCAGCACGCTCTGGCTGGGGGCGATGTTATAACGCGGCGGGACATCCCCCCCCCCGCTCGCCAGCCAGCGGGCGGCGAAAATGTTTGCGATTTCCGCAGCGGGCTTACGCAGGGTATAGCGGGCACACATGCCTTGATTGTATGCCGGTGAATCGCCGCATTACATAGACGTTTAGACATAGATGGCTGGCCCGGCAGGTTTTGATATTCGTCGCTTCTGCAACCGGGTATACTTCAGGCCCATGACAACAAACAAGGGTTCATCATCGACTGTCAAGCGTGCCCGCGCGGCTAAGGTGAAGGCGATTCCGCAGGCGCGAATTGATCAATTAACGGCTCTGTTTGATCAACAAGGGTACATGCGTCGTCCTGACAAAAAGCGTCGCCGCAAGACCCCCGCCAGCTATAAAAAGGGGTACGAGATTCGCCTGATTGCCCATTCCCGAGAGGAACTGCTGAGCATTCGCCGCCTGCTGGAGACCTGCGGCATCAAGCTGGGCCGGGCGTTCGAGAAAGGCGCTCAATGGCGTCAACCCATCTATGGCCGCGAGCAAGTGCGCCGCTTGCTCAACCTGGTGGGGGCTGACCCGGAAACGTTTCCGATGCCAGCGCTAAAGCCTGTGAATGCCGCTGCGGTGGCCGGGTAAACAGGGGGGAAGATGTTGTCCGCCCCGGGTATGTCAGGACGGGACTGGCGGCACTTTCTGCACTGGGCGCCGAATGAAGATGTAGGGTCGGTGTATACACCCACCGTTTGCGCAGAAAGCGGAATGAAGACGGTGGGTGCGTACACCCACCCTACCTGGCTTTCTGTTTACCAAAACGCTTGACGCGGGGCCGGTCCATTGCAGGCGGGTGGCCGGGGTCGGGTGCCACGGGTCGGCGTACTCGCAGACCTGTGCGTTTCGGCTGCCGAAGTTGCACAGGTCTCGGAGTACCGCGACCCGTGGCACCCGGCGGAAATGGCCGGCAGCGGTTATTCGCTAACGCCGGCAATTATGCGGCCTTCTTGAAGGCCCTGCAACAGGCCATGCAGCGCCATCCGACGCGAATCGGGGAACGGGGAGAATCGAGGAACGGGTACATCACTGATTAACCCTCCCCACCAGGAAAGTGAAACGGGAAATCACTGGACGCGGGGGGGGCATCAGGCGGGCGGGGGTTTGGGATGGCAGCGTGGGGCCGGCGGGGGTCTTCAAAATCGGCAAAATCGGTTACAAACGTCCCGCTATGGATCAGGGTTATTTGATGATGCTGATTTTGATGGTCGGGGCGTACCTCGTCGGGGCGGTGCCGTTTGGGTTGCTGGTGGGACTCACGCAGGGCAAAGACCCCCGGAAGTTTGGCAGCGGGAACATCGGGGCGACCAACGTGGCACGCATGCTCGGCGGGGCGCAATGGTTCTTTGTGGTGTTTGTGCTCGATTTATCCAAGAGCCTCTTGCCGATGCTGGCGGCGGCCTGGGTGGTCCACCATGAATTCGCCGGGCAGCTGAATGCGGGGATTTACCTCTTGTGGATCGGCGTGGGGCTGGCGGCAATCGTGGGGCATATGTTCAGCCTGTTTATCGGTTTCAAGGGGGGAAAAGGCGTAGCCACCAGTTGCGGTGTGGCGTTGGGTTTGTTCCCGTTTTATACCTGGGCGGCGCTGGTGGCGCTGGGGGTTTGGATCATCACCTTTCTGGCCACGCGCTACATCAGCATTGCTTCCATGGTGGCGGCGATCATGTTCCCCGTTGCCTATGTGTTCATTGCCCTGCTGCATGGCTGGCCGATCGGTGGGCAGCAATGGCCGCTGCTGGGGTGCGCGATCCTGGTGGCGGGGATGGTTGTTTATCGACACCGGGATAACATCAAGCGTCTGCGTGCCGGGACCGAGCATCGCATGAAAAAACAGCGCGGGGGCTTCGGTGCGGCGAAGCTCAAAGCCGGGCAGGGCGGCTAAGCCTTGCGCGGGCGGGGAGCGGGCTGCACGAGAATTTTAGCGGCGGCGATAAAACCGAGGGAAATCTCCTGCCGACCGATTCGCAACTGAACGGCCTCGGCGGGAAGGTCGCGCTGTTCGACCGTCAACAGCTTGCCGGGGATCAGGCCCTGGCGCTCGGCAAATTTGAGAAACCCCGGCTCCTGATCGAGCACGCGGGTGATGCGCTGCGGCTCATTGAGCGGGCAATCAGTGAGGCTCAGCAAATCGGGTTCGGGGACATGGCCCTTTTGCGTGGGGATCGGGTCGCCATGCGGGTCGGTGGTGGGATGGCCCAGCAGGGCGTCGATGCGCTCGAGCACCAAATCGGAGATGGCATGCTCCAGCGCATCGGCCTCGGTATGAACCACAGACCAGTCAAGGCCAAGGGTTTTGACGAGGAACAGTTCCAGCAGGCGATGGCGTCGAAGGACGTGTAGCGCGAGCTGCTCGCCATGCTTTGTAAGACGAACGCCGGTGCGCGGCTCGTACTCCACCAGCCCGGAATCAGAGAGGGCCTTGACCATGGAAGTCGCCGTTCCCGGCACCACGCCCATGGCCACCGCCAACCGGCCCATGGGGATCATGCCCCCTTCAGCGTGTTGCTGGAGGTAGAGTTGCTTGAGATAATTCTCAACGGTGCTGCTGGGCACGGTGCTTTCGGTTGTGGGATCGAGCGAACGATTAGGGTGAAGGTAAGCGAGGCATGGAAGCTTGACAATATTAGAGTTGGAACATTGGCGGTGGCAGCACGTTGTATGGGGCAAGAATCAGAAGAAGGGGACATCACTGGACGATCACTGATTACCCCACCATGTTTCTCTTCGGCCGCCCGACATTTCTAATTTCAGTGATGTCGGGCTCTGTCTCAACTTTTGATATTCTGCCGATGCTCTCCACATTTCCATCGCCTCCGTTGCCGGATTTTCGCGGAATTCCTCATCGTTCGCTGCGCGGTAGGAACGGGAGATAGCCTCAAAACCGAGCGTTGAGACAGAGCCAGTGATGTCCCTTTTTCACTTCTCCTGCGGGATAACTAAACAGCTCAATAGCCCGGCCATCGATCCACAATCACTTCCCCGACTCACCAAGCGACTTGAGTTGCCGATCAGTAATTAGCCAAACAAGGCCGCTCTCCTTCGCTAACTCCTTCGACTGTGTTTGCCGCTTCACCGACTTCGAGTACTCAATGAGCAGTACCGGTTTCCGCATCGCAACCACCTTCCGAAGATGGCCAAGCACCTCCGCCGTGTGTGCCTTGGGCTGGAGCTTGTTACTTT
>JBBSFP010000204.1:0-5675 GCA_038238625.1 Tepidisphaerales bacterium | reverse complement strand
GGGGGGGGGGGGCCCCCCGCTATGAAATTTTTTTTCATTACCAAACGATGTGCATCAACGCCCGCTGCGGCTACTAACAGCCACCGCGTTGGGCCTGGGCACATTCAGCCTGCTGGCATTGGGGTTGGGATTGCTGGGGCATCTAAATCACGCAACTACCTTTGCGATTCCAATTGCCTCGATCGCGGGGTGGGTGTTCTCAGTTAGAAAGCATCTTGCCGGCAAAGCGTTCTTGTTCGGATCACTTCGAGCGTGGCTCAAACACTCAGCGGGTTGGTCCACGCTTTGGCTGGTGGCCGTGCCCGCGCTGGCTCTGACGGCCACCGCCGCATCGATCATGCCGGGGGTATTGTGGAAGCATGGAGATCCGCATCCTTATGACGTGCTGGCTTACCACTTGCAGATTCCGAGGCAATGGCATGAAGCGCAGCAAATTTCGCTGTTGAAGGAAAATTCATTTTCCTGCTTCCCCATGAATCAGGAGATGCACTACCTGCAGCTGATGCACCTTTTTCGCAGCCCCTGGCGGGCGATGTACGCGTGCCAGTTTTTGAGCATGATTCTCATGGCCCTGACGGCGCTGGGCACGCGGGCACTGGTTCTCATGAAATGCAAAAACTCCGGCGCTGCCCACGCTGCGGGTGTTCTGGTCGTGGGGGCGCCTTGGATCGCGATGCTCGGCTCCACGGCGTATATCGAAAGCGGGCTGCTTTTCTTCGGTGTCCTGGCGGGGGCATGGGCTCTTAACGCGATCGACTCAACCCACACGCCATTCCGCCGATTCCTTCTGGGCGGCGTCATGGCGGGACTTGCGGCTGGAGTGAAATACACGGGTGTGCCTGCGATTTTGCTCGCGATTCCACTGGCCGCACTGTGCGCGATCACAAAAGTACGCCTCCGCCGCACCCTGGTCGGCTGCGCCATTTTCAGCCTCACCGGCCTGGCGGTCTTCGCCCCATGGATGATTCGCAACATGGCTTGGACCGGTAACCCCATCTTCCCGCTGGCCATGCACATACTCGGGCAGGGCCATTTTACCGACCAACAGGTCGATCGCTTCCTTGTTGCCCACACCCCCCCCCCTTCATTGTTGACCGGCCCCGCCCGACTGGCCACCTACTGCAGCAGCGTGCTGGGCCAATGGCAGTTCGGCTTTGTGCTAATCCCCCTGGCCATTGCCGGTGTGCTGTCCGCTGGCCGCCGTCCGGCCGTTCGATTTCTGGCAACTGTCTTCGCGGTTCAAACCATCATCTGGATCGGCTTTACGCATTTGCAGCCGCGGTTCTTCACGCCGGTGATTCCCTTCGCCGCCGCATTGGTGGCATTGGCAATCCACAAACGCCGATACGCCCGGCCGCTCGTGCTAATCGTCAGCCTTAGCGCGCTGGTTGGTTTTGTGCCGTTGCACCTGGAATTCGAGCGTTATCTTAATGGGCCTGAACAAATCCGGTATTTCTTTGGTAATGATGATCTGAAATTCTGCGTGCCCCGGCAACTGGCGACGCTCATCGACCACCCCGAAACCAAGATCGCGCTGATCGGTAACGCTGAACCATTCTTCATCCCAGTCGCGGCAGCGCAGATCACATATCGCTCGGTGTTCGATGTCGTAATTCCCCAGGGAAGCAACTGCATCGATGCCTGGCTGGGCCAGAGCGTGATTGAACTTCGCAAAGATCACCTGGTGGAAATCAGTCTCCCCGAGCTCAAACGGCTCTCTGAAACTTATACACATATCCCTGCCCCGCGGATCGTGCAGGGGTGGAACGTGGATGAAGATGGCTATATTTTTTTGGCACCGGATAACCGCGCTGCCAAAGGCGCCGCGTCACGGCCGGCTAATTAAGTAGAATCGGCAAGTAGTCGGACATCAGCAACAATGAAGTGGCCATGGTGAGATAGCGTCTGGAGGGGGACAAATAAAACGAGCCGACGGTGGGAGTTGAACCCACAACCCCGGCTTTACGAAAGCCGTGCTCTGCCATTGAGCTACGTCGGCGGCGAAAACCAGCGGAATTTTATGGGGTTCTTCAGGTGATGTAAAGAAATTCGGACTGTCTTGCGGAACGCCAAGATCTAGTGCATTACGCGATGCCAACAGGTTGCCGAGGGGCGTGATCTGTTTTGCGGACGCCGCTCGCGGGGGCCGATAATCGAACCGGGGATTCATGCCGATTGACGAGGGTAACACTTCGATTTTGACGGACGTGCGGATTTTGCAGCATCTTGGTTAAGTCGGCTTCATATCACCCCGATGTGAGCCATGACGAATGCGCGTGCAAATGCCGGTGGCGTGTCTATCGGTGATTTATCGGCACGGTGTCGATGCCCGGGCAAGCGTCCAAGCAAAGGAGAGAGTCATGAAGGCGATGAAGAATCTTGTCGTGAAACTGGTCAAGAATGAACAGGGCGGCGAAGTGCTGGAATATGCATTGATCGCTGGTCTGATCGTCGTGGCTGCGATTGCTGTCATCAGCTCGGTCGGTACCAAGGTGCTGGCCCGCTGGTCTTCACTCAACAGCTCGATGTAAGCGATCGCCCCGAGGTACGCCTCGCGGTTTAGTCGCCCATGACCCCCTCGGGGCTCGCGACCGGTCGGCGCGTTCAGCTGGGCATTACAGACTGTAATGCCTGCGGCCTGGACGTCAGAAGCTGGCGCGAGCCCGGACGGTCACTTATCGACGTGAGAAGGCCGCACGAAAGTAGGCGAGGTTGCGCTTTGGCGCAAGGTCGCCAATTTTCGGTGAGCTTTCTGGGAGAACCCAAGGCCATGAACACCGACGCTCATAACAGGCGCAGGGGCGCAGCCATGCCCTGTTTTCAGGCCCCGCGTTCGCTGAATTTGTTTCGGCGATTGTTGGGTGATGAGAGCGGTGGCGAGGTTCTGGAGTACGCGCTGGTGGCTGGACTGATCATCGTGGGTGCCATCGGTCTGATCGGTAAGGTGGGTGTGAAGGTGTTGGCGCGCTGGTCTTCGCTCAATAGTTCGCTTTAGCGTGGGGCCTAGCGCAGTGGAGAGGTCGCGCGATGAAACGGATGCGATGTTGTTCCTTGCTTCCGCTGCGAGCGCTTCGTCGGCTCTGGGCTGACGAAAGCGGAGCCGAGGTGCTGGAATACGTATTTGTGGCTCTGCTACTCATCGTGATTACGATCACCACCGTTGCCGCTTTCGGTACGAAAGTGCTGGCGCGGTGGTCGAGCGTCAACTCATCGATGTAATGCGCCGATGAAAAGGTTGAGTAATGACTATGCAGCGGATGGCGATTCAAAGTTTACCTATGTTGATCATGCTGCTGTGGGCGGCTGCAGGAGACCTGCGTTCAAGGCGAATTTCAAACGCGCTGACATTTTCGTTGGTTCTAAGTGGCTTCCTGCAGAGTGTTATGCCGATGCATTTGACCACGCCAGGCCAGGCAATGCTGGGATTTCTGGTGGGCTTCGGCTTGCCATTTGTTCTATTTGCCATTGGTGCCTTGGGCGGTGGTGACGTGAAATTGCTGGCGGGAATCGGCGCATGGATTGGCCCAGGCCCGGTGGTTGCGGTTTTCATCATCGAAGCGGTCGTGGGCATGGTGATTGTCCTCGGGCAAGCGGTTTATCAGCGTCGCACCACCATGTTGCTGCGCAACAGTGCCCTGGTGATGGTGAATATGTTGCACCTGGGCGAAGTGGGTGTGGAGCATGTCAGGGAAACCGGGCGTGCATGTCGTTCAGTGGATCGACCGCTGCCTTATGCAGTGCCAGTGCTGATCGCGGTGCTGATCGTGATGGGTTTGCAGTGGAGATGAAGGTTGAGAAGATCGCCATGGAAAAGTACATGAACACTGGCCGACATAAATTTAATGCCTTGAGACGGCCCGGGCGCTTTTACAGGCGGTGGGGCGGGGCGGTGCTGGAGGCGGCACTGGTGTTGCCAGTGATCCTGAGCCTGGCATTTGGGACCGTCGAGTTTGGATATTTTTTCTATGTAAAACACACGTTGCAAGGAGCTGCCCGCGAAGGGGCAAGGGCGTCCATTGTGAGTGGTGCCACGCAGAGTGATGTGACCACCGCGGTTGCGAATTACATGACGGCGTCGGGTTTATCATCGTCCGGCTACACCGTGACCACAACGCCATCGAACATTGCCAGTGCGGCGGTGGGAACCAGCGTGCAGGTGCAGGTGCAATGCACCTGGGGCACCGTGGGCAAGGGCTTCAGCCCGCTGGGACTTATTGGAATTGCCAAGACAGTGGCAGGGGCGACAGTGATGCGAAAAGAAGGGTAAGGCCACCCGCGTAATTCGACGCTCAATCGAATCGAGTTGTTGAAATTGAGATGCACCCTTGGCGATTTCGCCGGGGGTTTTTTGTAATGGTGAGGGGTCGGCGCAGATTGTCGCGAAAAGTTTGCCCCGCTGTTCTAAACCGCACAGTCCAATCGGACGACAAGCAAGAGGAGAAATGCGCCAATGTATTTGGTCGCGGCGTCGGGTGTGGCCGCGCGACCGGATGGGCGCATGACCGTGAGTTGGCTGACGACAAGTTCAGGAGATCGTCATGAATGGCAAGACCTGGATTCCACTGGTAATCGCCGGTGTGCTCGCCCTGGTGGCCGGCAAAGTGGGTATGGACTTGATCGGGCGCAAAAAAGGCCCGGCCGTGGCGCAGGTGCAAACCGTTAAAACGGTGGTCACTTCGAAGGATATTCCGCAAGGTTCTGCTCTTCGGGCAACCGACCTGGCCCTAATACAGGCTCCGAACGGAGGCCCCGCTGGGACATTTGCCACCATTGCTGAACTGGATGGCCGAGTGGTCACCGTGGCACTGGTGAAGGGCCAAACGGTTTTAGAAAACCTGCTGGCACCGGAAGGCACGCCACAGGGGATCATGGCCCTGGTCCCACCGGGGATGCGCGCTATCACGATTGAAGTCAACGAATTCAGCGGGGTCGCCGGGTGGCTGCAACCGCAGGCCCGCGTCGACATCGTGGCCACCATCAAGGCCAAAGAAAACGACCATACCGCCGCACGCGTGGTGGCGGAGAATTTGAAGATCCTGGCAGTCAACAAGCGATTTAGCGCTCAGCAGGAAGTCGATCCCAACGCTCCGGGCATTCGCTCGGTGACATTGTTGGCGACTCCGCATGAAGTTGAGGTCATTGAATTGACCGCGCACATGGGCAATCCGCGGCTGGTACTGCGCGGCCCACACGATACCGAGATCGGAAGTACCGGCATCGTCACTGTCAGCGAAATGCGCGGAGAATCCGGGATCGATGCCCAGGCAACCGCACCTGCCAGCGCCCCGACGACCAATACTTCTGCCCAGACGCCTTCACCCAGGATGCAGACCATCCAGGTGGAAATCATTAAGGGTGGCGGGCGTCCGACAACGCAGTACATCACGGTACCCAGCACACCAGTTTCACCAGTGACGGGCAGCGGTGGCAAGATCGCCGATCGAACCAACGACTAAATCACATTGACGCTGACTACTGCATGACCGAGCAAAGCGAAGAGAGGAAACCCCATGAGCTTTACAAACATTGATAACGCCCGTCGTAAGAATTCGGGACATCGCGCATTGGCACCTTGGATGAGCATTGGGATGTGGACCGCCGTTCTGTTTTGCAGCCGCACTGCCGTGGGTGGAACGATGGTCCCCCCAACGGAAGCGGCGACCACCCAGCCGGCG
>JBBSFP010000203.1:0-5737 GCA_038238625.1 Tepidisphaerales bacterium | reverse complement strand
GCCCGGCGCGCGGCGGCCGCAGGGGGCTCTGGTTTTTTTTGACATTCGTGGTGATCGCGGGCGTGTTGGTGGGTGTTTTCTGGGATCAAGTGAAAGGCGTTTTTGCCACGGGATCGCCACCCCCCAATGCCCAAGCCGCTGCCGCAACGCGGCCGGTGCCGGTGGATACTGCGGAGGTGCGGCGTGGAACGATGGCGCTATACCTGACGGGCCTGGGGAACGTCACGCCGCTGAACACGGTGGTGATTCACACGCGCGTGGATGGACAGTTGGACCAGGTGGCATTCACCGAAGGTCAGATGGTGCGTGAGGGGGATTTGCTGGCGCAGATTGACCCGCGGCCATTCCAGGCGCAGCTGGCGACGGCGCAGGGCCAGATGGCGCGTGATGAGGCCCAGCTGAGTAATGCCCGCACCACGCTGGCGCGTGACAAGGCCGCGGGGGCAGCGGTATCGGCGCTGCAGCTTGATAACGACACCGCCGCCGTCGCCCAGGCCGAGGGCGTGGTGAAGGTGGATCAGGCTTCGATTGACAGCGCCAATCTTCAGCTTTCGTATGCGCGGGTTACCGCTCCCATTGCCGGGCGCATCGGGCTGCGGGCGGTGGACCCGGGAAATATCGTGCACGCCAACGATGCCAACGGGCTGGCGACGATCACGCAGGTGCAGCCGATCGCCGTGAAGTTTTCGCTGCCGCAGGATGCCATTCCGCGTGTGCTGGGGCGGCTGCATCCGATTGTGCAGGTGCCCGCTGGTTTGGGGATGCCATCGGCGGTGACGGATCTGCTGGGTCTGCCATTGTTACCCGTGATGGCTTATGGCCGGGATGCGGGTCATCAATCGATTTACCTGGCAACCGGAAATGTGATGGCGATTGACAGCCAGATCGATCAGAGCATCGGCACGGTGCTTTTGAAGGCGGTGTTTCTCAACACCCATGAGCAGTTGTTCCCCAACCAGTATGTCAACGCGCGGTTGTTGATTGAGGTGCGCAAGGATGCGTTGCTGATTCCCAAGGCTGCGGTGTTGCACGATTCGAGCATGCAGACCTTCGTGTATGTCGTTGATCCGCAGAGCAGCGAGGTGGGGATTACGCCGATCACCGCTGGTCCCACCGAAGGGGAAACCACACTGGTGGAGAACGGTTTAAGTGAAGGGCAAGTGGTGGTGATCAACGGGATCGACAAGCTGCAGCAGGGGAAGAAGGTGATGCCGCGTGGGCGTGAGGGCCAGCAGCCCTCGCCCGGCGCGGGTGCCGCGCGCGACTCGGGGCAGGTTGCAAAGCAGCCAATGAAACCGCCCATGAACCAGCCGTCAAAGCAGCCACCCGGGCAGCCATGATGCCGCCGTTGCCAGCGGTTTGAATGTGTTTTAGCGCCGGTGTGAAGAGGGTGTTTTTTTGTGAGTCCATCCCGCCCGTTTATTCTGCGACCGATCGCCACATCGCTGCTGATGGCGGCGATCCTGCTGGTGGGGGTTGTGGCATTCGAGCAATTACCGGTGTCGGCGTTGCCGCAGGTGGATTATCCGACGATCCAGGTGCAGACGTTTTATCCGGGTGCCAGTCCGGAAGTGATGGTATCGAGCGTGACGGCGCCGCTGGAGAGGCAATTCGGCCAGGTTCCGGGGCTGAACCAGATGACGTCCACCAGCAGCGCTGGCAGCTCGCTGATTACGCTGCAGTTTTCGCTGGAGCTGAATATCGATGTCGCCGAGCAGGAAGTTCAGGCGGCGATCAACGCCGGCACGCCCTACCTGCCGCGCGATCTGCCCAACCCGCCGATTTATAGCAAAT
Organism: Tepidisphaerales bacterium; assembly: GCA_038238625.1. Taxonomy (GTDB): domain Bacteria; phylum Planctomycetota; class Phycisphaerae; order Tepidisphaerales; family Tepidisphaeraceae; genus JBBSFP01. Next base: position 3,943 of record JBBSFP010000203.1, on the reverse strand, counting down.
CCAATCCCGCCGATTCACCGATCCTCACGCTGGCGCTGACCAGCCCGTCGATGCCGCTTTCGCAGGTGGAGGATCTGGCAGACACGCGGCTTGCGCAAAAGATTGCTCAGTTGCCGGGCGTGGGCCTGGTGAGCATCAGCGGCGGTCAAAAACCGGCGGTGCGCATTCAACTGAACCCGCTGGCGCTGGCATCGGTGGGTAAAAATCCGGAGGACATCCGCAACCTCATCGTGCAGGCTAACGTCAACCAGGCCAAGGGAAACTTTGATGGTCCCAGGATGGCCTACACCATCAACTCCAACGATCAACTGCTCAGCAGCGACGACTACAAGAAACTGGTGGTCGGCACCACCGCCACCGGCACGCAGACCCTGGCGGACATCGCCGAGGTGATCGACGGTTCGGAAAACGACCGCCAGGCCGCCTGGATGGAAATCAAATCCGATGGCAGTGAGCTTCAAAAATTACTGACCCCCAACGAGAAAAAGCAGTTGGATTCGCTGCGCCCGTGCGTGATTGTCAACATTCAGCGGCAGCCCGGCGCCAACATCATTGACGTGGTCGATCGCGTTAAAAAGCTGCTGCCGCAGTTGCGCAACAGCCTACCGGAGGCGGTGGCGGTTTTCACGCTGACCGATCGCACGCTGACCATCCGCGCTTCGGTGGCCGATGTGGAATTTGAGCTGGGGCTTACCGTCGCCCTCGTGGTGATGGTGATCTTTTTGTTCCTGCGCAACATCGCCGCCACCCTTATCCCCAGCGTGGCCGTGCCGCTGTCACTCATCGGCACTTTTGCGGCGATGTACCTGCTGGGGTACAGCCTCAACAATCTCACGCTGATGGCGCTGACCATTTCCACCGGGTTTGTGGTGGACGATGCCATTGTGATGATCGAAAACATCATGCGCTATATCGAAGAGGGGGAAGAACCGCTGGCGGCAGCGCTCAAGGGATCGGAGCAGATCGGCTTTACCATCGTTTCGCTGAGCGTTTCGCTCATCGCCGTGCTCATTCCGCTGCTGTTTATGGGGGACATCGTGGGGCGGCTCTTCCGCGAATTTGCCGTCACTCTCAGCGTCACCATCGTGGTGTCGGCGGTGGTGTCACTCACGCTCACGCCCATGATGTGCGCCAAGCTGCTGCGGCACAAACCGCCTGCGGAACACGGCCGGCTCTACCGCGCTTCGGAAGCGGCCTTTGATGCGATCATCGCCTTCTATGGCCGCACGCTGCGCTTTGTCCTGCAACACCAGTTCATCACGCTGCTGATCGCGCTGGGGACCCTTGCCCTCACCATCCACCTGTTCATTATCATCCCCAAGGGTTTTTTTCCCGTGCAGGATACCGGCGTGATCCTGGGCGTCAGCGAAGCCGAACAGTCGGTTTCATTTGACCTGATGACTAAGCGCCAGCGCGCTCTCACCGATGTCATCGCGAAAGACCCGGCGGTAAGCAGCTTCTCATCTTTCATCGGAATCGATGGCACCAATGTCACGCTCAACAGTGGCCGCATTCAGATCAACCTCGTGCCCATCGAGCAGCGGAAAATCTCCGCATCGGAGGTCATTCGCCGGCTGCAGGAGAAGCTGGCGGATGTGGAAGGGATCCAGCTGTACATGCAGCCGGTGCAGGACCTGACGGTGGAGGATCGCGTCAGCCGCACGCAGTATCAGTACACGCTGGAAGATCCTGATGCCGCAGAGCTGGCGTACTGGACGCCGCGTTTTGTGGCGAAATTGCAGGGTATCAGGGAGCTGAGCGATGTCGCCAGCGATCAGCTCAACGAAGGGCTGGAGCTGCACCTCAACATTGATCGCGACACCGCCACCCGGCTTGGAATCACCCCGCAGATGATCGATGACACGTTGTACGATTCCTTCGGGCAGCGGCAGATTTCAACCATGTACACCCAGTTGAATCAGTACCACGTGGTGCTGGAGCTCAAGAGCGAATTCCAGCGCTCCCCCGGCAGCCTTTCGAACCTTTATATTCGTGGCGCAGCGGCCATCCCGGCACCGGCGGGCGGCGGGCCATCAAGCGGCGGGCCATCGGGTGGAATCCCTGCCGCCGCGCGGCTGGCGACACTGCACACCCCGCTGGGCCAGTTCAGCACCATCGAGCGGCGGCAGGCACCGCTGCTCATCAGCCATCAGGGGCAGTTCCCATCGGTCACCGTGTCGTTCAACCTGGCCCCCGGCGCTTCGCTGGGGGCAGCAGTGAAAGCCATCGATCAGGCCCGGCTTGACCTGGCCATGCCGCAAAGCATCGAAGCCAGTTTTCAGGGAACCGCGCAGGCGTTTCTTGCATCACAAAAAAACGAGTGGGCCCTCATCCTCGCGGCGCTGGTCACCGTCTACATCGTGCTGGGGGTGTTGTACGAAAGCTATATCCACCCGATCACCATTCTTTCCACGCTTCCCTCCGCTGGCGTCGGGGCACTGCTGGCGCTGATGATCTGTGGCGAAGATTTCGGCATCATCGGGCTGATCGGGATCATCCTGCTCATCGGTATCGTCAAGAAAAACGCCATCATGATGATCGATTTTGCCCTCGATGCCGAACGCCGCGAAGGTAAGCCACCGCAGGAAGCCATCTACCAGGCGTGCCTGCTGCGCTTGCGCCCGATCTTGATGACCACGATGGCCGCGCTGCTGGCCGGTGTGCCGCTGGCGTTCGGCAGCGGGACCGGTTCAGAACTGCGCCGTCCGCTGGGGATCACCATGATCGGCGGATTGATTTTCAGCCAGGTGCTCACGCTCTACACCACCCCGGTGATTTACCTCTATTTCGATCGGCTGGCCACGTGGGTTGGTGGCCGGCGCGGCCAGCAGCGCCCGGCGGAAACATCGGGCCATCTCGCCGCGCCGCAGGTACCCCAGGTCGTGCCGATTTAACGGTCGAATTGATTGCATGAGCCTTTCATCGCCCTTCATTCATCGCCCGGTGGGGACCACGCTGCTGACGATTGCCATTGCGCTGGCCGGGGCGGTTGCCTATTTCTCGCTGCCGATTTCCCCCTTACCGCAGGTGGATTTTCCGACCATCGTCGTGAGCGCCAACCTTCCGGGTGCCAGCCCGCAGACGATGGCTTCGAGCGTTGCCACGCCGCTGGAGCGGCAGTTTGGCCGCATCGCCGGCATTGCGGAAATGAGTTCGAGCAGCACCCAGGGTGCCACCTCGGTGACGATGGTGTTCGACCTCAATCGCAACATCGACGCCGCCGCACGCGATGTACAGGCGGCCATCAACGCCGCGCGCAGCCAGCTTCCGGCGGAGCTACCCAACAATCCCTCGTACAAAAAAGTAAACCCCGTCGACGCCCCCATCCTGATTCTCTCGCTCACCAGCACGCTCTACACGCGGGCCCAGATTTATGATGCCGCCAGCTCGATCCTGCAGCAAAAAATTTCTCAGATCAAAGGGGTAGGGCAGGTTTCGCTGGGGGGTGGCGCGGCCCCGGCGGTACGCGTTGAAGTCGATCCGCTGCTGTTAAACACCTATGGCATCGGGCTGGACGATGTACGCACGATGCTGGCATCGCAGAATGTGAATCACCCCAAGGGGTCGCTTTCCGATGACCAGAATACCTATCAGATCAGCGCCAACGATCAGCTGAAAACCGCCAGCGACTATCGCCCGCTGATTGTCATGTATAAAAACGGCGGGCCGCTGCGGCTGGGGGACGTGGCCGATGTGATCGATTCGGTGGAGGATGTGCGCAGCGCCGGCCTGTTGATCGACCATAGCGCGCCGAAGGAAAAAGATTTGGGGGGGGGGAGCCAGAACAGGTCCGGCTTAGCTGGGGCAGCCGATGATTATGCGCTGGGGGCGGTTTCGTTTGAGCCGGGGCATGCGCCCGCCAGGGGAGCGCCCGGCTCCATGGCACCCAGGGATGGAAGCCCTCCACACAAAACCGCCGGCAGCGGCCCGCACGGCCCGCCCG
>JBBSFP010000202.1:0-5745 GCA_038238625.1 Tepidisphaerales bacterium | reverse complement strand
TTATCAAATTCAATCCGATACCATGGTATGGGATAAAAGAAGGCCCGGCGCATCCCCGAATTGCGGTCGCAACGATACACCAAACATGGCCCAGAGCTGACCGACCACCTCAGCCCGACTAGCTTCGCGCCTCTGCCGATTGAATGCTTAGCTGTTCCAAGAATGCAAATAATCCCTATATAGCACGAAATTGCGGCCGAAACGGAAATAATCCGGCAATTCCTCAGGTTCACAATTCCTGACCTATGGCGCATGATTGTACTTCCGTCAAACGGCTCGCCACCACAATTCCAGCATGAGCAAAGCATAGAGTCGCTGGGCATGATCGGCGCGGCGGGCATCGTGTTCATTTAGTAGGCGCTCAATCATGACCTGATTTAGATGCCCGGCTGCGAACGAGTCGTGCGCCAGGAGGGTTTCGCGCAACATCGGGCGAAGTTCGTTTCGAAACCATTGGCCTATCGGCAAGGCAAAACCCATCTTTCGCCGCCGGAACACCCATGCTGGCAGGTCGTTGGCGAAGGCGAGGCGCATCATGCGCTTGCCGCCTCCTTTTAATAGTTGCGGGACTGTTAGGGCGGCGGCGAAAGTGAGGAGGGTGGTATCTACAAAAGGGCTGCGTACCTCCAGGGCGTGCAGCATCGCGGCGCGATCTACTTTAGTAAAAATATCCTCCGGAAGGTAACAATGCCAATCGCAGGCGCGAGCGGCCAGCACAGGGTCGCGCGCAGCTTCCCACGGCAACGGAACGATTGCGCATTGAGTGTTTAGTAGATTCCCAAGTGAGGTCGAATCAAACAGCGAGACATACCCCAAATATCGGTCAGCCGGGGATTGATCGAGCCCGGATATCAGCCGCTTAAATCGGGTGGTAAGACCCTTGGGATGTGAGCCGGGCATTAGCTGAATTGCCTGGCGGATCAGTCGGCGTGCGGGGTCGGGCAGGCGGGCGAGTTGCTGGGCGATGGCCATCGCGCGGTAGCGATCGTAGCCACCAAATAGTTCATCACCCCCGTCGCCGCTGAGGGCTACTTTCACATGATTGCGAGTCTCGCGCGCAAGGTAATGGGTGGCCAATGCCGATGAATCACCGAACGGTTCCCCAAACGAATGGGCGAGGCGTGGCAGATCGGCAGCAGCATCAGGCCGCACGATAAACTGCCGATGCTCGGTCCCCAGATGTTTCGCCACCGCCGCCGCATGGGCTGTTTCATCGTATCGCTTGTCGGCAAATCCGATGGTGAAGGTCGTTACCCGTTGAGCATCACCCAATGCCTTAACCATGGCCGCGGCAACGATGGAACTGTCGATGCCACCGGATAAGAAACAGCCCACCGGCACATCACTGACCAATTGCCTTTGCACTGCCTGGTGAACGAGCGTGCGGGTCGTGGTGATTGATTGCTGATCGCTGAACGGCGCGGCGGCGGTTGGGTGCCAGTATCGCTCGATGGTGCTGCTGCGCGCGGTGATGCGTGCCCAATGCCCCGCGGGCAATTTGGTCGTGGATTGGTAAATCGTGCCTTGAGGAATGTAGCCGAGCATCAGGTAGGTGCTGAGGGCTGCGCGATCGAGGGCGGCATCAAAGCCCGGAAGCACTTTGATTGCCCCCAGTTCACTGGCAAACGCCACGGTTTTTGGCGGCTGGCCACCCGCCGATAGCCCATGCACGTACAGCGGTTTTTGCCCCATGCGGTCGCGCGCCAGAAACAGCGAAGCATCAGTCTCATCCCACACCGCAAAGGCAAACATACCTTCGAGGCGATTGCAACAGTCGTGGCCCCACTGGGCGTAAGCGCGCAGCAGCACCTCGGTATCGCCGTTGGTCCGCCATGGGTAGTCGGGCACCAGCGCGGACAGTTCAGCTCGCAGTGCGCGATAGTTGTAAATCTCCCCGTTGAAAACCAGATGGCGTCCGGTGCCATCGGTGAACGGCTGGTTTGACCGTTGATCTAAATCCAGAATCGCCAGCCGGCAATGCACCAATCCGGCTCGTGCGCGCTCTTGATGGGTGGGTGAAAGGTAGATTCCCTGTCCATCGGGCCCGCGATGTGCGATGCGCTTTCGCATCCGTTCGAGCAGCGGGGCGTCAATCGGTTGATGCCCATTCCAAGCCACAATTCCCGCCAGCCCACACATGGGCGCTAGCGTAGTGCGAAGGTGGCGGGCTCGATAGAGCCAAGGCCCGGGACAGCGTTCTGCCCGGGCCCTGGGGGTTTTAACTGCCATCGGTTGCGCGTCTAGGCTGCTTCGTTGTAGGAAGCCAACGACGGGCTGGATTCGACAGTGTCGTTTTCCGAGAAGGTCCCGGGCGGACGACGCACCGGCTCGCGCTGATCGCGCGATACTTCACGCTGGTGCACGCGGGTTGCCTTGGCATCTTTCCGAGCCGCAGCCTTGCGGATGCGACGCGTGCGGCCCACGGTCTGCTGTTCCAACGTCGCCCGACGCTGCGGATGCGCGCTGGCCACTTCAATTGCGCTGGCCGCATCGGGTGCATACAAGTCGGCACCGATTTCTTCCGAAAGCCCTTCGGCTCGTTTGTAGATTCCGCCGCAGCACATCACCTGCATGTCCGGGCAGGAGTTCATTTCACGCAGATAGTCGATGAGTTTCCGCACCGCTGGTACGCCACTCGCCAGTGTGCCGAACATCACCAGCAGATCAGGGCGGGTATCACCGATGAGCTTGAGCACTTCATCATCCGGCACCCCGCCCCCGGCAAATCGCACCTGGTATCCTTCGGATTCAAACAGGTCGGCGCAAATTTGCCCGCCAAGTTCTTCCGGCTCCGCGTTACCGCAGAAAATCAGGACGCTGCGCCCGTTGGCAGCCTGGCGTTCAAGTTTTGCGGTGAGCTGATCGGTGAGCGAGCGGTTCAGCCGGGTGGCGAGGTTCAGCATGCTGATGGAGATACGATCTTCGCGGTAAAGGGATTGCAGGAGTTCCATGGTGGGCCAGATGAGCTCGTTGAGGAGCAGCCGCGCCCCGATTCCATTGGCCAGCGCCGTATCTACGATGGCGCGGCACTGGATGCGATCTCCGAGCAAAAGGGGTTCAAGATAGATGGGAGCAATGGTGGCGATGGTGTTTTGCGAGGTGAGCGACATGGGACTCCTGTAAAGCGGTCCAACAAGGACCACATGTTAATCTGGGTAAATCACATCACCCATATCATCGACTGGTCGTTTGTTTTTTAATTATCCAATTTAACAATTCTATGATCTGCGCGCAGCGTCTATTTTATCACTCCGGGCGGATGGTCCGATTAAAAGGCCCAAATAATTGACTGCTGCCAGAATTGCCGCAGTTATTCATTTTCTGAACCGGCTAACTAACAATATACTGGCGACAGCGCCACCCTTTCTATTTTGGAGAGCAAAACCCATGAAACGCAAATTTGCCGCCCCCCATCGCGTGGACCGCTGCCCGATTTGGCCGGTACTTTTATGCGCTGGATTGTCGCTGCTGCCCATAGCGCGGGCGATGGCCGATGACCGGGTGCCCAATCCGCTGGCACCAGCCGCGCCCGCGGCAGCGCCCGCCGCAACTCCCTCGAGTGCTGCGGCGGTCGACCTTGAAATGGCGGGAAACTTCACCGTGCTCGGTGCATCCGAAGCAGGGAAGACGCTTTTCATCAAATTCTCTGCCGCGCCGACGCTGGAATCTGCCCTCGGGCAGGCGGCGGACGCCCTGGGGAAAATCATGGATGCACGCCCCGTGCTGGCCGGTGGGTTTGCCGATGCCAAATCCAACACGCAGGGCGGCGCGCTGCTGAGCGGCAAAATCAAGGGGCAGCCCATGCGCGGCTGGATCTTCTGCGGACTGGAAGTGCCGCCGCCCCTCAATGGCAATCGGCTCGATATCACCGCGCCGGGCGCGGGTGGCGTGCGGGGGGCATCGGTCACCATCGTGCTGGCTACGTCCACGGCGTCACGCGAGGAACTGGCTCACTTGTTCGGTTACCTGCCAGCCACGTTGAAAATGACTTCCCACAACTTCCCGGATGGCAGCGGCAGCATCGATCTGCCTGAGAGATGGACCACCTCGAATGACACGGCGGCGTTTGGAATCGTTGTTAACGGCCCGGAAGGGCAATGTGTCATCTTCAACCTTTTCGCGCAAATCAATACCCCCGACTGCCGTCTGGTGCAGTTGGCCCGGAAGAATTACGCGATGGCCCTGCAGATGTACCACAACCAGGAACGAATCTATCAACAGCAACTGGAATTTCACCGGCAACATCCCAACGTGCTGGTCATGCCAGCGCCCAAGGCGCCGCCGGAGCCGGATGCCAATCCCAACGTGCAGTTTCATGGTCTCACCTTCTGTCCAATGTGCAGCGGTGCTGAAGAGGTGGTGAAGAACCTCTTCCCCATTAATGAAGCCAACCAAAAACGCGACGGGAAAGGGTATTCCGCTGTAGAGAAGGTGTTGCAAATTTCGCCCGGCGCTCCCAATCCGCTCATGCCAGGCTCCGCATCAGGGTTGGTGTACATGGTGGTGAGCGATCACAACGGCGACAAGGTTCAGACGATGCGAGTGCTGCGCTGGATCAGCACCTGCCCGATTGAAAAAGGCGAGGCCTGGCAACTGGGTACGACGCTGATGCGCGCCCCCGATGCCACGTTCGATCGCGAGCTGCCGGTGATGAATGCGGTCTTAAACAGCGTGAAACTGGATATGAATGTGGTCAGCAAGCGGATGGCCGAGCGCGGCGAACAAGTCCGTCAGGCGATTGCAGATAACACGCGCATCATGCTGGAGCGCCATCATGAATTTCAGAAGTTGCAGGCGGACCGCTTCAACCACTTCGAGTCACAAATCGCTGCACAGCAAAAGGCGATGCACGATTCGACATCCGATTTCATCGAATACATCTCCGGCGTGCGACGTGTGATGGATTCCGAAACCGGCAAGCCGGTGGATGTAGAACTATCCAACGCCGACCATATCGTGGAGGAAATGAACAAGAACTCGAATGACCCCACCCGCTTCAAACAAATGCCGCTGCGCAACGACCGTTAATACTCGCCGTTACCCTGGTCCGCCGAGCAGCGGCACAACTGAGGTGAGCCCGTCCGTGGGACTTTCGAAGTGGGGCAGGGTGGTCGGGAGCGGTTGCGGATCAGACTTCGCGCTGCCTGCCATAGGGTTTTGACTCAGATTGCCAGGGCGGGTGAAATCGTCGTGACGTTCAGGTGTTTAGTGTTGATCCAAAGCCTCAGATGATCTCGACTGCACGCGAAGCGGTTGTTAAAATCGCATTATGAGCACGATGGCACTCAAGCGCGAAGCCAAGGCCTTGATCGATACGATGTCGGGGCCGCAACTGCGGGTGGCGTCGGAGTTTCTTGCCTTCGTCAAGCGCCGTGAACTCGACGCCGCCACCCTCGAATTATTGTCCATCCCGGGCTTCGCAGATTCTTTTACGCGGGGCATGAGGGACATCAAAGCCGGTCGTACCAAGCCGTGGCGCAAGGTGCGATCGGATGTATAAGCTCGAGCTATCGCTGGAGGCACAGCGGTTCTACAGTCGGTGCGATAGACCCCTCGCAAAAAAGATCGCCCAGTGTTTCCAATCGCTCGAAAAGAACCCTCGCCGAGGCAACAACGTCAAGCCGCTCAAAGGGAAATTCGGACAAATCAAAGGGGGACAAATCAAAGGGGACGGACAAATCAAAGGGGGACAAATCAAAGGGGACGCGAATCTTTGATTTCGCGAACTCTCGGCCTGCCGCGGGG
>JBBSFP010000201.1:0-5746 GCA_038238625.1 Tepidisphaerales bacterium | reverse complement strand
CGCGAAATCCCGAGAACCACGCCAGACATTTAAAACGCAGGATTGATTGTTGTCCGCATCAGTCGCGCGCAGATGAGCAATAGCCCGTCACCGGGATTCAAAGTGCAAGGTGTCACATGGTTCGGAAAATGAAACAACAGGAATATGATTTTGCCCTAATCATTGATGGGGTGGATGAACTGAACGAAAATATCGAGAAGGCTCTTTTTGAAGCCGGATCTGACGATGCCACGTTTGGGATCCTCTACGGTCGACTTTACGGGGAATTTTCGCGGCGGGCAAAATCGATGCAGGCAGCAATCCTTAGCGCGATCGCTGACATTCAAAAGGCAGACATTGGAGCAAGGGTATTGCGGGTGGACGACTGTAACCTGGTCACCGCATCGGAGATTGCCCGCCGGATCGGGCGAACCCGGCAGGCGGTTCACCAATACATTACGGGCGTTCGCGGCCCCGGGGGGTTCCCTGGCCCGGATTGTCATCTAAATGATGATTCACCGTTGTGGGCATGGTGCGAAGTTCTTTATTGGCTGGTGGAAAATAATTTCGTGCGTGCCGATGAAGTCGAGAGTGCTGAAGCGGTGTGCATGATCAATGGTTTGCTGGATACGGCCCATCAGCGCGATCGCAATCCGGAGTTGGCCGATCAAATTACGCATGCCCTCGGTGCCATGATTTCAACGACCACCTGATTTGAAACTCACCGGCGATTCGGCTGCAGCCTTTCACCTTGTCCTTTCCCGACATAGCTATTTCTCCGCGCGTCTGCGTCTTCGCGTGAGATCAAATCCATCGCCTCAAGCAAAGGCGCAAAAGACGCAGGTAAAAAAAACTGACATGCCCTTCCACCAAGCCATCGTTCAGTGCCCGGTGCATGATAGTTTTCGGGTGCGGCAGTTGGGGGGGATGTTTGATTTGCCAATTGACATGATCAGTCGCCAGGCGTTTTGTGTGGAGATTCCGGCGCTGGATGAAGCGTGGGATATTGGTTTGATCGTGGGGCCATCGGGGAGCGGGAAATCGACGATCGCCCGCCGCGCGTTTGGCGATCGACTCTATGCCGCATCAGAGTGGCCCGGCGATTGCGCGGTGATCGATGGGTTTGCCGCGGAGCTTTCGGTTAAGCAAATCACGCAGGCGCTGGGGAGCGTGGGCTTTGCCAGTCCACCGGCGTGGATGCGGCCGTACGGGGTGCTGAGCAACGGGGAAAAGTTTCGCTGCGACATGGCCCGCGCGCTGCTCGCCGGGGGCGAACTGGTGGTGTTTGATGAATTCACCAGCCTGGTGGATCGGACGGTTGCCCGCATCGGTAGCGCTGCTGTTGCCCGCGCCGTACGTTCGGGCACGATGGCCAGGCGATTCGTCGCCGTCACCTGTCATTATGATGTGGCTCGGTGGCTGCAGCCAGATTGGGTCGTCGACATGGCCAGCCAATCGCTGGCAAGGGGGCGGCTTCACCGACCGGCGATCTGCCTCCGCATTACCAGCGCCCGCCCCGCAGCATGGCGGGTATTCAAGCGCCATCACTATCTGAGCCATCGCCTGCACCCGGCCGCCCGATGCTTCATCGGGTGGGTTGACGATCAACCGGCGGCGTTCGTGGCGGTGCTGCCCTGGCCGCACCCGCACCAGCCAGGCTGGCGCGAGCATCGCACGGTGTGTTTGCCGGATTTTCAAGGCGTGGGGATTGGCAATGCCATGAGCGCGTTTGTTGCATCGCTATATCAGTCGACTGGGAAAAGTTATCGCAGCACCACCAGCCACCCGGGGATGATGCGACACCGGGCGCGATCGCCGCTGTGGCGGATGATTCGCCCGCCCAGCCGCAACCTCACCGGGGCCACCGACATTGCCCGCCGCCGCACGCTCGCGTCGCGGCAGATGGCGGCGGCGATTGATACCCGCCGGCTGACCGCTACTTTTGTGTACATCGGCCCCGCGCGTTCGGATGAGGCGCGGCGATTTGGTTTGCTGTAATGCCCTTGCCATGTCATCGCCCCCCTCCGATTGCCAGGCCGTTCGCAAGCTTGCGCACCTGGGGCTTGGGCGGGACACCATTGCCACGCTGCTGGGGTGTGAGTGCCGCACCCTGCGTGCTTTTTGTGAAGGGGAATTTTTGTTAGGGCAAGCCGAATTTGTGCGCGATCTGCACGCCTTCCAATATGAGATGGCGAAAAATCACAACGCCAGCATGCTGCTCTGGCTGGGCAAGGCCGTGCTGGGTCAGAAAGATAAATCCGGGATCAAGTCGCTCGATCGCGAACCAATTCGCGCGCCACCGATGCAAATCGAACAGCCCGCCGAGAATGCATCGACGGACGAAGATGGACCCTGACAGAATCAAGCGTTTGTGCATCCCGCCCTCATTCGAATCTGAAACGCTCATTTCTTGCAGCCCCGGCTCATTTCCATCATCACCGACGAGCGGCTTTGGACGCCTAACCCCGGCGGGCAGCATGCCTTCATGAACGACTACCGCACGCGCTACTGCGCCTACTGCGGAGGATGGGGCAGCGGTAAATCGTGGGCGGGGGCACGCAAGCTCGCCGCCCTGCATCTGCACAACGCCTTCGATGCCAGCGGGCGCGCAACCTATGCCAAGGGATTGGTCGTCGCCAGCACCTACGGACTGGCCATGACCGTCAACATTCCACAACTGGCAGAGGCTTTTGACGAGATGCGGCTGAGCCATCAGTTCATCAGCGACCCCCGGCGATTTTGCTTTACCCTCAGCGACCTGGGCACACGCAAGCGCCCCAGTGAGATCCTGGTGCGCTCCGCTGAAGCGCCCATGACCATTGCCGGCTTTGAGGTGGGGCACGTGTGGGGTGACGAGGTGGCCCGCTGGCACCGCAGCGATTGCGAGCCCGCGCACGATGCGTTTCTGCAGGCCGAGGGCCGCCTGCGCGAGGCAAACGCACGCTGCCGACAGATGAACCTCACGTTCACCCATGAAGGTCGGCGAACGCGTGTTTTTGAGCGCTTTGAAAACACCGCGGCGCTACCCGGGCATGTGCTTTACCGCTCCAGCACGCAGGAGAATCCACACCTTCCCGCCGATTGGAGTGCCGCCCTTCGCCAAAACCTCAGCGCCGATATGGCCCGGCAGTATCTGCATGGCTTTGCCGCCAACCTTGCTGCCAGCAGTGTCTATGTGAACTTCAACCCGCAGGTAAATTGCGATGCGGCGTTGGTGCTGGACCCGGCGCGGCCGCTGCAACTGGCGATCGATTTCAACATCAACCCCGGGTGCCATGCCATCATCGGGCAGCATGATGTTTCCAATGGCCGGGTGACGGCGACGCACGAACTGTTTGCCGATCGCCTGCATATCGCCGGGCTGCTCGACCTGCTGTGCGCGTTTTTGCAGCGTGAGTTTGACGGGTGGAAATTCCCTGGCCCGCTGGAACTTTTTGGCGACGCCAGCGGATCGAATGCCCATGCCGCCACGGGCGAAAGTTGCTGGCATGTGCTGGAATCTGGACTGGATGCCCGTGGCATTCCATGGCGGTTGCGGGTGCCGCGCGCTAACCCACCGGTTGCCGACCGGGTGAACGCCGTCAACTGTGCGTTTCACACGCTCGATGGCCAGGTGCGTTACACGATTCACCCGCGTTGCCACCGTCTTCTGCAGGATTTCGCCACGCTGCAGTGGACCGACCACGGCCTGGACAAGCGCGACCGCCACGCCAGCCACGCTTCGGATGCCGATGGGTATCGGGTGCATTACCTGTTACCGATCCGGGTGGCGCGCAAGCACGGGGGGTCGGTGGGCTTTTCGCAGTAGAACTTCAAACCACTCTGCGTGTGCCCGGCGGGTGTGTTAGCTTTGGGGGGGGGGGTTCTTTCCTCGACTGAATAAGTTGCTCATCGCAGGTGTTGCAAAAGCAAAGACGCCCCACCCCTACCCCTCCCCCGGAGCTCCGGGACTGGGAGCGAGAAATTAAACTCACATGAAATTTTTACCCGCTCGATTCAAACGCAGTCGCAATTTCCTCGGCGAGCGCAGCGCGCGGCAGACCGGTGCCTCACCGGTGTCCAGCAGCGGGGGCCTTAGTGCGTTCGCTGCGGCGCCGCGGGGGACTTATGACGTTTACCGCCGCATTTCGGCGCATCCTACGGTGGCGGAGGTCATGAGCCTGGTGAAGGCGCCCATCATTCGTAACTCGTGGAGTTGGAATGCCCGCGCCCACACGCCGCCGCTGTGGCTCGATTTTGTGCGCGATCAGGTGGATCCGCTGCGGCAGCAGATCGTGGCTGACAACCTGCGCGCCCTGGAATTTGGCTGCTGGAAAAGTGAGTTGATTTTCAGCCTGCGCGGCGGACGAATCGTATTGCAAAACATCAAAAGCCTCGCCGTCGATGAAGAGGCCACCCGCGTTCAGGTCGATCCGATCACCGGGCAATTTCGTGGATTTACCCAGACGAATCCCGAAAGCGGCGCGGGCATTTTTCTACCAGCGGACAAGTGCCTGCTCTTCACCTACGACGCGGAGCCCGGCAACCTGCATGGCCGCAGCCGCCATGAAAATGTTCGGCGAACCTGGCACTGCTGGGAGCAGATCAGCGACCGGCTGGCGCAGTATTTGAAAAAGGTGTCGGGGCTGATCGTGCAATTGCACTACCCCGATGGCGTGAGCAAAAATTCTGCTGGGGCCGATGCGCCCAACCATGTGCTGGCGCAGGAAATTCTCGAAGCGGTCAGCGCCGGCAAAAGCGTGCGTTTTCCCAATGCCTATGCCAGCGTGGATGATCCGCGCGTGGCCGCCGAGCTGGCGGGGAAATCCGCCTGGGTGCTTTCAACACTTGAAAGCGGGACCGCCGATCACGCCCGTGGGCTACTCGATGCGCTGGCGTATTTTGACAAGCTTCTTTTCCGGGGCTGGCTGCGACCTGAACGGGTGGGGCTCGAAGCGCAGCGCAGCGGATCGCGCGCTGATTCACAGCAGCACAGCGATGCCAGCATCCTCGATGCCGAGGTGATTGATGCCGCTTTCGCTTCCGCCTGCAATCGCCAGGTGATCGACACGCTGTTGGCATTGAACTTCGGCGAAGAGGCGCGTGGCGGTGTGTGGATCGACCCGTCCCCGATTGCCGACAACACCCAGCATGCCGAGCTTCAGGTCCTGCTCGAATTGCTGAAAACCGGCCAAAACAGTGCGGCGGCGATGGGGATCGATCTGCCGGCGCTGCTGCGCGACCTGAATATTCCCTCGATTTAATAGTTTCGCCCTCGGCACTCTGCCTGGTTCTGCGTGGTGCCTTGGCGCATCCATCGATGCCTATGAATAAATATCCCGCCATCATCGCCGGCCAGCCGGTGCGCTATTTTTGGAAAGATCTGATCCGCGTGGGCATTTATCGCCAGCCACGCCGGCGCTTCACACTTCGTGTGGATCGCGCACGGCTGCGGCGCTGGGCGATCACCGGCCGGCGCATGCTGGCAGCCGGGCTGGCGATTCCCATCAATGTCGATCATTCCCCCAGCGCCTACGACACGCTGGGCCACATCGTCGATCTGGCGGTGCGTGGCGATCGGCTCTATGGCCTGCACCAGTTCGTCGGTAACGATGCCGCGCGCATGGCGGCACGCAATGAAGTTTCCATTGGCGTCGAAGCAGATTTTAAGGATGCCAGCGGCCGCTACTGGCCCGATGCCATCGTACATGTTGCACTCACGCCCACGCCCCTGGTGAGTCGCCAGCAACCGTTCATCGAAGCGCGTGCCGCACCGGCGGTAACGCTT
>JBBSFP010000200.1:0-5759 GCA_038238625.1 Tepidisphaerales bacterium | reverse complement strand
TGCACCGTTGTTGCGCCCAGATGCTTCATCATCGCCAGCAGCGCCCGCCCAGCGGCCTCGGCGTCTTCGCGGGCGTGATGATGGTGAAATACATGGCCAGCATGCGCCGCCACGGTGCTGAGCTTGTGATTGCTCAGGTGCGGCCACACCCGCCGGCTGAGCTTCAGTGTGCAGAGATAATCCAGGTGCGGGCGACCCAAGCCGAAATGATCCAGTGTGCCGCCCAGTTTCCGCATGTCGAAACGGGCATTGTGGGCGATGACAAAATCAACCGCAGCCAGCCGCGAAAGTATTTGCGGGGCGATCCATTGAAACTCCGGCTCATAGCGCACATCTCGCCAGGTCAGGCCGTGGCATTCAATAAAATCCTCCCGAAACCACCCAAAGCCCTTGGGCGGACGAATCAGCCAATACAGCGATTCCGTGATGTGATCGTCTTCAAAGACAGCCAACCCCGCCGCGCAGATGCTTGCATCGGCATAGTTCGCTGTCTCAAAATCAAGCGCGGCAAACATCATGGCTAGCTCCCATGTTTCTGCAGCCAGCTTACCACGCTGCGACGACTCCATCGCAACGCTTCATCCACTGGTTTGCGACCTCGATGGTTTACCGCATGAATATCCGCGCCCAGTTCAACCAGAGCTTTAACTGCTTCCAAATGGCTGGCATTTTCAGGCGACGTGCTGGCCCTGTGACGCGCCTCCTCGGTTCTGCCGCGGCTTAAAAGACCCAAAAACGCTTCGTAAGGTATGCGCTCGGATTTGCCCGGATCACGCTCATTTCTTCCACACGCGGCGGCAAGATGCAGCGGCGTGTTGCCGCGAACGTCTCGCGCATTCACCACCGCACCTGCATTGATCAGCAGCCGCACGCTTGATGCATCCCCCGAAAATGCCGCATAGTGCAGCGGGCAGTTTCCACGCATATCCGTCGCATGGACATCCGCGCCGTGCCCGATCAATACCTCAATCAGCGATTGCATGTTGGCGTGGGGTCCGGCCGAACTTGCGGCAGTATGCAGCGGCCGCCAACCCCTTTTGTCAGCGACATCGACGTCGGCTCCATGCTTTAACAGGAGGCGCGCAATCTCTACTCGCTCTTGCGCGTTGTCCAAGGTGCAAACAAAGTTCAACGGTGTCCAGCCCTGTTCGTCCGCGACGTTCACATCGGCCCCGTGCGCGATCAACATTTTGATGCAGTCCGCACAGCCCGAGATGGCAGCCTCCATTAGCGGCGTTGCGACGTCACCGCCCGGTGGATTTGCATCGGCGCCATGCGCGATCAGCATCTCCCCGAACTCTTTGCGTCCAAACATCATGGCCACCGCAAGCGGCGTGTCCCCGCCGTCCAGCATCCGCGCATCCACACCGCGAGCAAGCAGAAATTCAGCAGCAGCCACATGACCCTCGGTTGCCGCGAAGTGAAGCGCGGTCCATCCGATTGTTTCATCGCGCATCCCAATATCCGCGCCGCCGTCCAGCAATCGGTTCAATTCCTTCACATCCCCCGTACAGGCGGCGTCGAGAATGTCGCGCGTTTTTTCGTGACCCATTTCAACGCCCGATGCGGCCTCCGGCGCATTGACGACGGGCTCACGCCGCACACTATCTCGCGGGATGTACGGGACGTCGATAACGATGCCATCTTTCAATTGCCTCGGCGCAATGATCCGCACAGCGGGAGCATCCAACGCATCAGCAATCCGGCTCGTCAGCAAGGTGAGTTGCGAGCGCAGCGCTTCCGCGCTCGCAAACAATTCAAAGGTAGTACGGTCCGGTTCGGTCTCAATCGCGACGACGTGTGCATCAATGCCTGTATCGTGGAACAAACGCTCCAGTTTCACAACGTTATCTATGGCATCCATTTCCCGATAATCGGCCTCCCGTTCGTCGTCAGATTTCAACTTTGCCGGGGAAGGAAGGGAATCATCGTCTGTGGGCTGCGTAATGGTTTTGTCCGACATGCGAGCCTTCTACCGCACCATCGCGGACAAATGATGTCCGGTGGACGGCTGCATGAAGATTAAAAGAGTGAAATCATCGCAATATCTGCGCCCGCATTATTTCACAGCCGGCGCGCCTTTGCCCTGCTCCGGTCACACTGTTTCCGCCAAACTGTATCGATCAAACTGAAATCGTCATTCCAAAAATCCGATCCGACGTCCACGCGGTCGATCCTGATCTTTGGCCTGGCTTTCGCCTTCCAATGCGGCCAGCAGATGATCGTGATCGACCTGCTTCTCATCCAGATAGCACAGGCTTTGTCTGGCAGTGCGGAAATCGCCGGGCGTAAGCTGGTCGATCCTAATCAGCCGATGGCGATGGGCATCGGACAACTCGGCCGCGTACAGCCCACCGAACATCCGTTGGTAGAAAAGCAGTTTGCCTGCTTCCGTCAGGTAGTCGAATTCCAGCTTGAACGTGAATCGGCGGATGGTCGCCGGGTCCAGCGATTCATAGGCGTTGGTGGCGCACACCAGCACACCGCTGAAGTTTTCCATCGCGTGCAGCAATTCATTGACCTGCGTCACTTCCCAACTTTGAGAGGCCATCTGGCGCGAGCGGAACATCCCCTCGGCCTCGTCGATGAATAGAATGGCGCGCTGGGCTTCGGCCTCGCGGAATGCTGCCCGGATGTTCCGCTCCGTTCCCCCAACATATTTGTTCAGCAGATCCCCGCCCAGCCTGGCATGCACGGGGCAATCCAGCGTTCGGCCCAGGTACTTGACGTATTCCGTCTTGCCGCTTCCCGGTGGGCCGTACAGAAGCAGGTTCATGCGAGGAACATCGCCGCTGCCCAGCCCATCGGACTGCCGCTGCCGAAACCGTACAACGGCTTCGGTGATGCGCGGTGGCAAAACACTGCCCTTCACGTTCAGGCCGTCCAACGAGTAATCCCGAGCCACTTGAAACGCGCTGGCATCTGTTGCGACACCCAGCAGTTCGCAGTGCGGCTTCAGCAGCTTCTCCAGCAGCGCCACAGCCTCCGAAGGAGATGTGGCCTGCTTCCTGACAATCTGGGCGCAGTTACGCAGCACCAGATCGATTCCACCGGCACTGACGCCAAAACGGTCCGCAAGTCCTTTGATCACGTCGTCGCTGACAATGTGCTCAAGCTGATAGCGCTGGGCAGCGTTCTTCCAGACCTGGCAGCGCTGGTTACGCGAAAGCCGATCAAAGCGGATCGAGTAGTCAAACCGCCGGCGTGAGGATGGGGCCAGTTCTTCCGGGTCGCTGTTGGTGATCCAGATGCAGGGCGTCTTGATTTTGTCGAGCACGCTGTTGAGCACGCCTTTGTCACCGACAGGCCCCTCGCCAAAAAGCATCGCCAGCGAATTCGCCTGGCCGCGCAACATGTCATCGGCTTCGTCGATCAAAATCAGACTGCCATTCGGGTCAGCCTGTGCGTCGCAAAGATGCAGCGCTGCAAAGCGGAATCCACAGTTGGAGTCGCGTTTGGCCGGCTCATCTTCGTTGCATTGTTTAAGCACACACAACTGCCGGCCCAGTTCCGCCGCCAGGGTCTGCGCAAACGCGGTCTTGCCCACGCCGGGTTCACCGTAAAACAGGATATGCAGCCCGCCGCTGTCCCGGGGTGTATTGAGCAGTGTCTTGAGCATTTCACCATGCCCCTCCGACAACTGGCCGTGCATCGACCACGGCAGTGCTGTGCCGCTGAAGCGCTCGAAATACCGCGAGATTAAGGGTTCCGTGCTAAGCCCCGACAAAAATGCGTCGAGCGCCGGCCTGAAGTCAAAATCGCGATCCAGGCATTCATAGCGGCGCAGCCGGCCGCTGTCGCTCAACATCGCCGCGATCACGCAAACCGGCTTGTTCAGGATTGCCCCCAGCACCCGCAGCCTGGCGGCCCGTCCTCCAACCATACGGTAGGGCATCCAGAGTTTGACAAAGACGGCATAGGACAGCAGAAGCAGGTCAGATTCCAGCGCATCCAGGCCAAACACTTTCACCAGTTCGGCAAACCGCTCGGCGAAAACATCTTTTGACTCATCCGCCTGGCGTTCCTGTTGCGCTCGCTTTTCCTCCAGGCAAGCCAGCAGCAGTTGCCGGAACGATTCCCGGGTTTCTGGATCGGCCCAGGCGGCGCGGGCGATCTCCTTCGGTGGGTCCTGTACACAGATGCGACCGTCAGCCCGTCGCCTCCGTACATTCTTCGGGCGCGTCGCCCGAGCGCGCTTCAACAGGCCAAGTGCCTCCTCGCGGGTCAGGACCTCGTTGACCGGCTCGAAGAAATCATTGTCCCACACGCCGGTGCGGTGTACTTTCAACAGGTTGATCATCAGGCGCAGGAGCGTTGCCTGCAAAAATGGGCTTTCACGGTCGGGGCCAATGTTCGCGCTCGCCTCTCCCATTGCGATCATCTCGTCGAGCGCGGCAAAGTCTTCTGTGTTTTCCATGCCCCCACT
Source organism: Tepidisphaerales bacterium (assembly GCA_038238625.1). Lineage (GTDB taxonomy): Bacteria > Planctomycetota > Phycisphaerae > Tepidisphaerales > Tepidisphaeraceae > JBBSFP01. Next base: position 1,333 of record JBBSFP010000200.1, on the reverse strand, counting down.
GATACCACGGCCCACCGGACAAACCTTGCCCAGTGGCTACGAAGTGCGGTTCGCCTCAAATGTCGCGTGCCCATTGACGTCAATGCTCAATATCCCCCCAACCGGCCCCGGGCTGAATATCAGCGAGCCATCGGCCCGGCGCCACTGCCGGCCAAACCATTCATGCACATGCCCCTGCACGATCGCGATGGGCCGCAATCTCTCCACCAGATCGGCCACGCATCGGTAAGTCCATTGCGAGCCAGATTGATCAGCCGCCAACACCGGCAGTTCCGCCAGCCTGGGTGGATAGTGCGTTAGTAGTATGACCCTCTCCCCCGGCATAATCTCCCGCAGCGCCATCCGAGCCAGTATCTGACACACCGGCTCAATATCCCCCTCCCCCGGCAGATCATAATACCGCGGAGCCGCAAACCCCACGCCCGCGATCCACAGCCCGGAGGGAAGACGATACAATCTCCCCGAGATATCTTCACAACCCGCAAAAAACCCACCCGGATCAAGAAAATCATGATTCCCCCTGACCGCCAGAACGGGCACGGATGAATCGTCCACCCACCGCCGCAGCCACGAATAATCCCGCCCCGATTTAAGCCCGGCGGCATCATACACATCGCCACCGAAGAGGATGGCATCGAGCGCCACCCCATCCCGCAGAGGCAGTCGGCCGCCGTGGGTGTCGGAGAAGATGCCGAACTTCAGGGCTTCCGCACGCGCCATCTTGATTGACCTTCATGTATTCAAGCTCGCTTTGCCCACCTTACTGTAGCCGCCTATCACTCTACCCTCCAGCATTGACAGTAACCCGCCCCTCCGCAAATTCCAGCAGTTCCCGCTTAATTACCTCTTCTCGTTCATAAATCGCCTTAACGACTTGGTCAAGGCCTGCTTCACGAGGATCTGCGATCACCTCAGAGATACATAGGGCCTCCATCCAATTCCCCACATTTTCGAACCGCGACATATACTCGCGAAGACAATCGGCCCTCTTCACAATATTCGGAATTTTACTCAAAAGGATACAGTTCCCAATGCTATCCCGTGCAGCTCTAAGTTTATTGTAATTTGGATGTTCTTCGTGAATATGGTATTTGTGCAGGAGCGAACTCCATAAGGCGACTGGAATTACGTGGTCCACCTCAATCCGTCCTTCTTGTCGACTGTCCGGATCTGTGCATAAAACAATACCGAGTTGCTCTGTCTCGATCCTCTCGATATTCGAGCAATGTTCGTTAGCGCAATCGCCTCCTGTTTTGTACACCATGCGGGATGGAGACCTGTAAATCACCACGGAAGGTGTTGAACTCCGCGTATTCACTGGCGCTGGCAATCC
>JBBSFP010000199.1:0-5777 GCA_038238625.1 Tepidisphaerales bacterium | reverse complement strand
TAGGTCGGGTTGTACCCAGCAGAGGCCGTTAAAGGCACGCTTTTGGGTACAGCCGACCCAGTTTTTACGCTGAAAACAGCGTTTCAATACCCCCAAGGGGAGTCGAACCCCTGTCTTCTGGCTGAGAACCAGACATCCTAGGCCACTAGACGATGGGGGCATCGTTGCAAATGGTTTAGCGTTGCCCAGGTGCTCTTATCCTAAATGGTGGCAGTTTGCAGTCAAGCGGCGGTTTCGTGGATCGTGATTGAGTTGATCTTGGCTGGTTCCTTGCGCGGGCGGTCGCTGGAGTCGCGGGGTTGGTTGGCGATTTTATCGATGATTTCCAGCCCGGAGGTGGCCTGGCCGTATACCGTATATTGGTTATCGAGGTGCGGGGAAGTTTCGTGCATCAGGAAGAATTGCGAGCCGGCGGAGTTCGGGTCGTTCGTGCGGGCGGCAGAAAGAATGCCTTTCACATGCTTGCGTTTGTTGAACTCGGCTTTGAGTTTATAGCCTGGCCCGCCGGTGCCGGTGCCCGTAGGATCGCCGCCCTGTACCATGAAACCGGGGATCACGCGGTGGAAAATTACGCCGTCGTAGAAACCTTCCCGTGAAAGGAAGACGAAGCTGTTGACATGTCCCGGCGCATCCTTGGGGAAAAGCTCAACCTCGATCGTACCCAGCGAGGTGTCAATGGTGGCGGTGTAGGTTTTGCTGGCGTCGATCGTCATCGGGGGGGGGGCGTTGTATTGCTTGGCCATCTGGGTATCCAGTGAAAACATTCCAAAATTAGAGTTCAGAGCAGAGCATCGTCGGTCGCGGCCAGTTCTGTCAAGCGTTGAACAAAGCGGTCGGCCATCTCCTGCGCGGCTTCGGCCGTGATCAGCGAACATCGGTAGGTCATGGCGACATGAAAGGTATTGCCAAGCGTGGAGGGCGTAAAGACCATGGGCACCATGGGCCCTGTCGGGGAGACGCGAATATATTCATACAGTGGCTGGGGATAATATTTTTGTGCCCAGGAGTGCGTGAGATTTACATTGGAAATTCCAGCGGCCAGCGGCATTCGTCGGCGGTAGAAATGGTAGATTTCATTGGGCTTCATGATCCGCGTCAATGAAAGAGCAAGCCACATCCACAGGGCGCTGGATTCGGCGCTACCGGTGTTTTTTTGATGCCGGGTTTGGCGCGCGATATCGCGCACCAGTCTGGGCCAGCAACGCAGATCGGCGCTCCGGCAGATTACGTTGGCGAACCCCAGGAATAGTCCAAAGGTGTTGGCCAGCGACTGCGCATTCTTCGACCGGCTACGCAGATCAACAATGGTGCCCAGCGCCAGATCTCGGCGGCGATGGGTTTGCCGCAGCGGCAGGTATTCATCACACAGTTGCGCCATCACGCCCAGAAACAGGTCATTCAAAGTCACGCCTTTATCGCGCGCTAAAGCTCGCAGGTGGACGATTTCGCCATCGGGCAAGCGGCGGAGGAGAAATCGCATGTTGTAATCGTTGTCCCCAAATGTGCGCAGCTTGCGAACGCTGCGGAGTCGAATCGTCACCTGAAGCAGGCGAAGCAACTGGTCATCCAGGTGCCATCGGCCGGGCCTGGGACCAAACAACCCCCAATACCCGGTTCGCGGCAACTGGAGGGGTTGTTGCGACGCCGCCCCGGGATCAAAAACTCGCACAAACCACTCGCGCAGCAGCAGTCGGATTGACTCACTGTCGGCGATCCAGTGCTGATACACCACGCCGATAAAATACCTTGCCAACCGGCCATTGGATTCTGGCTCGATCAGCACAAAAGGTCGCAGCGGTACTTCCTTTTCGGTGAATGGCCGATTCATTTCCAAGGAAAGGAAGTTCTCGAGTCCAAGCCCCGGCGGTACCTGAGGCAGCGCGCACGCATCGCGCTGCCCACTGATGGATTGGAAGGAAAAATGCCGGCGGTCATCGGTCCGCACCGTACCCAGGCCAAGCACGACCAGGGATTCATACCAGGCAGCCTGCAGCGATGGGTGGTCGGGCAGGACGCTCAGCCGCAGTACTTGCGCAGCGTTGTAGGGGTGCACCCGATCCCATTGGCGAACCAGCCGCTGGAACACGTTCAGGCGGGCGATGGATGAATTAGAAGAGCTCATCGAATGCCGTCGGGGCAAGGCAATGGGGCCATCGGATTATTCTACCGATTTCGTAAATGGTTCAATGCAACGTCACTGTCGACGAGTCAAAAGATGCGGTGGCGGGGGCGTCAATGACGTAGGCTTGAAACGACCGCGGAAGGAACCTTCCGGTGTGAGCCATGTACCCGGCATAGAGCACGCCGTGAAGCTTGAGCAAGTATTTTTCTTCTCGCCTGGCTTCCCAATTAAGCAGCCCAATGTGAACGGCAGCAACGATGAACATGAGGATGGACGGCGCTACTGCGACCGCGCACAGCATCAGCACTGACGAAAGCATGTAAATTGGATGACGCACATAAGCGAAGGGCCCGGTGATGATGAGGCGGGTGGTGTCGCCCGGATCGATTCCCATCCGCCAGGAACGGCCCATGCGGCGCCAGCAGATTAAAGTTCCGATGAACGCGATCACAGCCACACCCACGGCCAGCCACTGTGCTGTCATGGGGATTGGCCATGGGGCCACGATGTGAAATCCCTGCCGATGGTGTGTTGTTAACGCGGCTATCAGGGGCAATGCAATCCACAACCCGACCGTGGGAAACCAGAAAAAGCGCAAAATCCGCCCCAGCGGCTCGGGTGGCAAAAGGTTGGCCCCGTGCCCCGCGCGGCGGCGGCTGCGCAGCGCCATCCGCAATACACGCGCCCAGTACGCAGCAATTAATACCCCTACCAACAGCGATGGCCATCCAATCGACATGACTGTTTTATAGCGGCAGATTGAACCCCGCCCAAATGTGCAACATCCCGAGAGGCGTGCTCTACAGTTTTACCGCGAGGCCGGGGCTGCCGGTGCCGTCGCCGGCACATGTGCTTTGACCCATATTTCCCGCATAGGACAGATGCTGATCACCTGTTTACAAATCTCCTCCTGAACCTTCGGATTCTTGTCGATGTTGAAATGATCCGTGTTCGCTTCCAGCAAATCCGTGCGATCCTTCCGCACATCAAAGTTGTCTAGCACCGATCCGCGGGGGTCCTCTGCTTTGACTCTGATGCCGCGGAACATCGGCATCACATCCCATAGCCCATTGGATTGGTAAATGTTCAGGCACCACCGCACGTTCGACGGCACCTCCGCGGGATTTACAGGGTCAACCGTAACCAGCAGGTCTACCCCAATATTCAAATCTTTCAGTTCCCGAGCAATGCTGATCGCATTGTCAGCTCCGAATGAATGACCCATTAAGATTAATGGCTCGTGCTCCGGTGCATCAGCATAGCGCTGGCGGATTTGCTGAGCAATGCCGTCCCATTGATTGTCCTGATAAGCCGTAGCCCGAACACCGGAACTGTTCAGATTTCGGCACGTCTCATCCATTCCCACCGACCATATCCCCAAAAAACCACGCAACGCATAAACGTTTCCAACGCGCCGACCGTCCGAATAGGGCTGTACTCTCGCTAGATCGCCTGGTTTGTTCGCCGGCGTACAACCGATATGCGTCCAAGCGATACCCGCCAACACCAGCGTCCAAAGAACCAGCCATTTGAAGGAGTGTTGCTGATCAATGAATTTCATAGCGTGCGATGTAGAAATTTTTTCTTGTGTGATTGCTATCGCGGGTTTGATACCTGCCCAGCGATGATGCTATGCAAACCTTCTCGATTCCGCACCAGCAACCGACCCATTTCATCCAGGCCCAGGCACATCCCGTTGATCGGCGATTCAAGACTTGCTGGATCGGGTGCCCCCGGGTTGATCGTAACTTTCTGGCCAATGAGCGCATGGTGCGCATCGTATTCGCGTAGCAGTTCAGAAAAGGGACGGCTCATGTGTTCGTGGAGCGCAGCCCGCAGGTGCCGAGCCACGGTGATCATTACTTCGCTCAAATTGTGTGGCCGCCCACTGATCAGCTCGAGCCATCCGATATGCGGCGCAGGCGGGGAACCGCGCATGAAATTCTCGCGATTCACGTTCAAACCCAGCCCAACGAGGTTTGAATGATGAATTCTTTCGCACAACAAACCGGCAATTTTGTGGCCCTCGAACAACAGGTCGTTGGGCCACTTCAATTGCAATCCATTACTGCCAGTAATTTCCGTAGCCGCGCGCCAAAGCGCCACGCCTGCCAGGAGTGGCAACTGATGCGCCTGGATGTGTTTCTGCAGCGGCAGGACAAACGTCACGGTGATGCACCCAGGTCTTGACCACCACCTGTGCACGCCGCGCCCGCGCCCGGCGATCTGGTGTCCAGTCAGAACCACCGCAGGCGCGGCAAGCCGATCGCGCTTGCACAGCAATGCGGCATGATCATTGGTGCTGCGCAGGCGCGGAAACCAATACAGCCGAAACGGTTTTAATCCCTCATGCAGGCGGGCAAGTTCATATTGGTGAGCATACTTTGCCTCCGCGGCGGCGATCGGATCGCCACTCCCTTGCTTCAAGGTCACGCTCTTGCTGGCGCGTTTCGTGGGCCTCATCCTTCGAGAGTCACGAGCAGATCGCCCGCGATAATCACCGCGCCGTGTTTCACTAGGACGTCTTTGACGGTGGCCTCGCGCGGGCAGTACACCGCGGTCTCCATCTTCATCGCCTCAATCGAAAGGAGCCGGTCGCCGGCCTTTACTTTCTGGCCTTTTTTCACCGCAACCGTCGATACCTTACCGGGCATGGGCGCTGCTATTTGATTCGGATCATCCACATCCGCCTTCGGATGTTTGTGCAAAATCCCTTCCAGCGATCGATCCGCCACCGATACTTCGCGCGGCTGTCCATTGAGTTCAAAAAACACGGTGCGCATGCCATCGTCCCGCGCTTCGCCCGTGATCAGATATTTGATGATCAACTTCTTACCCGGCTCGATCTCAACCGATATTTCTTCTCCGCTCTGCAACCCATAGAAAAATGCCGGCGTTGGGATCACGCTGGTGTTGTCATACATCTCAGTGTGCTGGGCAAATCCCAGGTACACCTCCGGATACATAAGGTATGACATCACATCCTGTGACCGCGGTTCGCGCTTGGTCTTGGTTAGAATTTCCCGGCGAGTTGCCGCCAGGTCGGCCTTGGGTAACTTGGTTCCCGGGCGCCCCTTGATGGCCTTGGCGCCAGCCGAATCCAGAATGATTTTTTGCAGCACCTTGGGCCAGCCTCCTTCGGGCTGCCCCAGGTATCCCTGCATCATCTCCACTACGCTTCGCGGAAAATTGAGCTGTTTCCCTGGGGACAGAACATCCATCGCGCTTAGGCCGTTGGTCACCATGTATAGCGTCATGTCGCCCACCACCTTGCTGGATGGGGTCACTTTGACAATGTCACCAAAAAGCTGGTTCACTTGCGAATAGGTCTGCGCGATGTCGCGCCAGCGACCCTCCAGGTGAAGGCTCTTGGCCTGCTGGCGAAGGTTGGTGAACTGACCCCCGGGCATCTCGTGTTCATACACATCCGCAGTGCCGGCTTTGACGTTTTCCTCAAACGGATAATACCACTCGCGGACCGCTTCCCAATAATCGCTCAGCCGGTTGAGCGCATCCAGATCCAGACCCGAATCGCGTGGCGTGTTCTGTAGAGCGGCGACCAGAGAATTCAAACTGGGCTGGCTGGTCGTCCCGCTCATCGAGGCCAGGGCGGCGTCCACAATATCCACCCCGGCGTCGCTGGCGCGCAGCAGCG
>JBBSFP010000198.1:0-5781 GCA_038238625.1 Tepidisphaerales bacterium | reverse complement strand
CTCTTATTATGCGCAGCGCGATGGCGGACGATAGCAACGCGATGCCCCGGTTGTGAGCTACAGCCCGGCTGTCACATCTCAGCCAAATGCACCGTTCGTCCTTCTCGACGCGAGCGCTCGGCTGCGAACGCGATCGTGTGTGACGCCAATGAGTCCTGTGCCGTTGAGGCAATGCAACTGGGGTTTCCGCTGTGCATCGCCTCGAGCCACGATCGCAGCACACGATAATCCCCCCCGCCGTGGGAGCCTGTTTCTTTGCCTACTGTGATCGTCTGTGTGTTGTGATTGGCGAAGGTGCGCATCGTGATCTGATCATTTTCAAAGATGGCTTCACCCAGGGTCCCATGCACATGGGTGCGGCGAGTGGTCTGTTCGCTGAACGCGGACATCGTGAACGTGGCGGTCACGTCCTCGGCAAACTGCAGCGCCACCACCTGGTGGTCAACCACATCGTTGTCACACCGCCACACGCATCGTCCATAGGGGCTGTTGGCAATCGCGTTCAGCCGCTGGTCATAAGGGCTATCAGCCATGCCCAGCACATCCCGCCACCAATATGACTTGTCGGCTGGTCGAACGTACTGCTTGATGGCAGAGAACGGGCAGGTGCTCTCAACGGCGCACCCATCCGTGCAGCGGTCAGTGCTGCCGACAGGCGCATTCTCGCGGCGGAAATAGCTCAGCGACCCGTAGGATGAAACGGCCAGGCACGGCTTATCAATCAGGAACGAAAGGTAGTCCAGATCATGACAACTTTTGGCCAGCAACATGAACGTCGCGCGGCCCTCAATCCCCCAGTTTCCGCGCACAAAAGCGTGGGCCTGGTGAAAGATGCCGACGTTCTCCACATGCTCCACCGTCATTACTCTGCCCAGCGCGCCGCTGCTGACCAGATCGCGCAACAGGCGAAACCCACTGGCATAGCGCAATGAATGCGCAACGGCCAAAAAGGTACCGCTGCGACGCTGGGCTGCCTCAATTCCGCGGCTTTCATCGAGCGTCACCCCCATCGGTTTTTCCAACAGCAGGTGATACCCTTTATCGAGGCACGCGACCGCCGGGTGGGCGTGCTCGCGATCCATCGTTGCCACGATCACGCCATCGGCTAATCGCGGATGCACGCAGAACGATTGCCAGTCAGCAAATTGGTGATCTGGCGCAATGTTGTGCGTCGCAGCCAGTTTCTGCCGCACGTCGGGGCGCGGTTCGGCAATAGCAACGACTTTGGCAATGTGCCCCATCTCGGCAATCAAGTTTGCAAATAGCCGCCCGCGCGCTCCGCCCCCGACAATTGCAATGGTTTTGGGTTCCATGTCACCTCAGCGCTCTGGATTTTGTTCTTCAAACAGCAATCGCTCTTCAGCCGTTGGCGGCGGGGCTTTCCAGGGAACACCCAGATGGGCGAACGCCGCTTTGGTGGCCCGACGGCCCTGACGCGTGCGCATCACTAATTGCGTCTGCAACAAATAGGGCTCGATCACATCCACCAGTGTGTCAATTTCCTCGCCCATGGTGGCGGCGATTGCTTCAACGCCCGCCGGACCGCCATCATAAACCTCGATCAAGGTCCGCAGGAATTTCCGATCCTGATCGTCAAGCCCAAGCGGGTCCACGCCCTCAAGTTCGACGGCGGCGCGGGTTACCGGCAATGTCAATTTCCCCTTCGCCTCCACCAACGCATAATCACGCGCGCGACGCAATAAACGATTGGCAATGCGCGGGGTTCCCCTGCTGCGGCGAGCCAACTCCCATAGGGCCGCATCCTCGACTTCCACCTTCAGCGACACGGCGTTGTGACGCAGGATTTCATGCAACGAATCGGGCGAATAAAACTCCAGGTTCAAAGGAATCCCAAAACGCCCGCGCATCGGTGCGGTCAGCAGGCCAATGCGAGTGGTGGCCCCCACCAGCGTGAAAGGGGGCAGCGGCATCGTGATCGTGCGCGCATGCATGCCAGTGTCGATGGTCACGTCCACCTTAAAATCTTCCATTGCCGGGTATAGATATTCTTCGACCACGGCCGGAAGGCGGTGAATTTCGTCAATGAAAAGCACGTCCCCCCGATTGAGCTTGGTCAAAATGCCCACGAGATCCGCCCCCTTGGTGAGCGCGGGGCCATTGGAAACGTGCACCTGCGCGCCCATTTCATTGGCAATCACGTGGGCCAGCGTGGTCTTACCGAGGCCCGGCGGGCCATGGAGCAGCACATGCTCGACCGGTTCAGCACGCTGTCGCGCAGCTTCGACGGCAATCTTCAATTTACGGATGATGATTTCCTGACCGATGTACTGCGAAAAACGCAGTGGCCGCAGCGCGAAGTTGAAATGGGTTTCCTCCTGACCCTGGGCTTCCCCGGAAACGATTCGCTCGCGTGCCATGGCGATGTTTTACCGGACCGGGCAGAAGTTCACCAATGACATCCATCGGGCCACGACGATGCCCCTTCCATCCCGATGGCTACTTCGGCTCAGCCGCCTCGCAGTTGCATCATGGTTTTAAAGATAACGCCCACATGACGCGCTTCGGGGACCATCTGCTTGGCGCGCTCCAGCAATCGCTCGGCTTCGGCGCGGCGATCGCCCAGGGCCATCAGCGCGCTGATTGCGTCTTCTTCCGCCTCGGAATAGCGGCTGATATTGCTGGGCCGACCCGGTGTGGAAGTGGCGGCGGCAACGGCAAAACGCGTTACTTTGCCTGAAAGCTCGGCAACGATTAGCTCCGCCGTTCGCTTACCGATCCCGTTGAGACCCACGAGGTAACGGGCATCTTTTTCTTCGATGGCCCGTGCAATTTCACCCACGGGGGCGGCCAGCGCGCGAAGCGCGGTTTTGGACCCGATCCCTTTGACGGTGGTGAAAATATTGAAAAATTCACGGTCTTCAGCCCGCAGGAAGCCGATCAGCGTCGGTTCCAGAGCACCACGGGATGGATCACCCCCGAGATAAAATACGGTATGAAAAATCAACTCCTGACCATTGGCAGCCAGCAGTTCGACGTGATCGCTGGCCGGCACGAGCAATTCCAACACCATCGGACCGACGCGTAACTGCACGCTGTTTTCCGTAACTTGCGCCAAAACGCCGACGACGGATGAAATCATGGGCGCGATTGTAAGGAAACAGACGTCTGGGGGTGAGAACGATCCAACTAAATGTCGCCGATCAGTGGGGAAAGTGCCCTGCTATCCCTGCGAATCGCTGGTGCCGGGGTTGGCGACATGCTGAACGTCGCCGCTGACAGCCAAATGGTCGGTGCCATTATTGGAAGCCCGCTGAGCGGTCACGGTGGAAGCCACACGAGTTACATTTTTAGCTGACAGCCCCTTTTCACCCGTGAATTCTTCGTAATCGACCTTCTCCCCATCTTTTAGCGCTCGAAAGCCGTCACCCAGAATCGAACTGAAATGTACAAATACGTCTAACCCTTTTTCATTGCTGATGAAACCAAACCCTTTTTTTGAGTCGAACCACTTGACGGTACCGCTTGCCATATGCCAGCCTCACTGAAGATGCGACGCTCACCAATTCTCGGATGAGTTTGGTCAATCCGAATTGCCCGGTGCTGAATTGATAACCCTGCTCAACAGGCATTTCAACACTTTTTCAAGATATTGCCAAGTGCTTTGGCGAGTTATGCAAAAATGCACCTTGCCGAAAATCAAACGGCTAAATAATACTGCCGCTGGAAGAAACTGGCGCCCGGTTGGAACAATTCTTCAACACTCTTCGCGTTATATGCGAAGATGTATGGAATCAGACGCACCACGCATCATCATTGATTGCGTGGCTGGACTTAACCCCAAACGTGTTAAAGGAGTTTTGGCATGGCTCAAAGAAATCCATTTCGTACCGGCGGCTCAGCGTTCAACCTTGAAGGTCTTGAGGACCGTCGGCTGTTGTCCGCTGCGTCTATGACGACTGCCGAATTTCACAGGCATAGCCTTTCGATGGAAGGTGTCCATCTCGGTAGATCGAATTCCCAGGATGTCAGCATTGGTAACGACTTCGGACACGGGCATGGCGGGCACCATGGATTTTTCCATGCCACAATCACCTTTGACCAGGCTCCTGCACTCGTGCAAACCGGATTGACCAGTTTGGCCAATACCGATGGGGTAACGCCCCCGACCGGTACTGACACCCTCCGCCTTGGAAACAAAGATGGCGTGGAAACGTATGCGTTCGATTCCGGTGAAACCAACTCGCCACTGGTCGTCGACAAGGCCGGCGTCGCCGTCACCGAACCTACTCAAACCGATACCACGTTTGATAGTGTTGGTATCGCTGCGGTGACCGATGAGTTCAACGCTATCGCCGCCGCGCGAAATCTCACGGCTCCTGCCGCCGGAGACAACGTATCGGTGGTCACCGATTCCAGCGGACATTCGGTCTACTCCATTCACCTGTCGGCCGGTTCCAGCGGGAGCGGGCATCATCACCATCATGGGCTTGATGTGAGCGTCGATCAGAACGGTAATCCCACGGGTAACCAGGTCGTCCCATTCAGCGTATTTTTTAATGCGATTCACACCGGTCTCAATGACAACACGCCCGTCGGTGCCACCGCTCTCTCTGCCACCAGTAAAATCCGTGTGACCACCGAAGACGGCTACACGGTTTACTCAGCCACCTTCCGTGGTACAGGGATCCGCACCACGATTTCGGTCGATTCCACCGGGGCACTGCACGATACCCCCTTTGTTGATCACATTACCTTTGCCGACATTACCTCATCTGCTGCCACCAGCGAACTGCAAACGCTTGCCAATGCGGATGGCTTCACCGGCACGATCGACGGCAGCACGGATGTGCGTGCTTACAACGAAGGTAATGGCACCATTGTCTATGCCCTCAAGGTAGATGTCACCGATAGCAATTCCGACACCCACAGCTTGAGGCTCGCAGTGGATCAGGATGGTAATCCAACCGTTCCGGCCGACAGAGAGGCCAGTTTCTTTAGCGGGAAAGGTCATCGCTTCATTGGCCCGCCGATTCCCGTAGGCCACGGGTTGGGCGGCTTGGATGATAACGGCGGTGGCTTCGGTGGATTTTTTGGCGGCCACCATGGTTTTTTCTGATATCTGCTAACCTTTTAGCTTGATTCATTAATATCTCGCGTAGCCGGCTCTGATGAGCCGGCTCGCTTTTTTAATAGGGAGCTATCCTACCGACCCCTATTGCTCGTACATCAAAATTTTTTGGGTAGACGCTCCGCACTAAGCAGACTAGCTTGCCGGCGATCTATTCAACTTCAGGAGAAAAAAACCATGCGCGGCCCAATGAACCCTAAGAAGAAATCCCGGACTCCCGATGATGTCGATGCCAAGTCTCTCGATCTGCAGCGCGACACCACCGCGCCGCAGGAAAACCTTACGACCAACCAGGGACTTCGCGTCAGCGATGACCAGAACTCGCTCAAAGCCGGCGTTCGCGGGCCGACCCTGTTGGAAGATTTTCATTTCCGGGAAAAGATCACGCACTTTGACCACGAGCGCATTCCCGAGCGCGTGGTGCATGCGCGCGGCGCAGCTGCCCATGGATATTTCCAGCCGCACCAGGCTTTCGCCGAAAGCCGAGCCGGGCTTTTCCAGGACCCCAATAAAAAGACTCCAGTTTTTGTGCGATTTTCCACCGTCGCCGGCTCGCGCGGCTCGGCCGATACCCCGCGCGATGTCCGCTGTTTTGCCATAAAGTTTTACACCGACGAAGGCGTTTGGGTACTGGTTGTGTACAACATCCCGGTCTTCTTCATTCAGGATGCCATCAATTTCCCTGACCTGAT
>JBBSFP010000197.1:0-5792 GCA_038238625.1 Tepidisphaerales bacterium | reverse complement strand
CAGAATTACAAGCGTCGGCATCGCGATGTCTGCAACGCACTACAAATGTCCCCTGTGAAGCTCCGCGTTTACTTCGGTTCCCTTGACATCCGGCGTCGTATATATAGATTTCACAAAGAGCTGGGCGCGTAGCTCAATTGGTTAGAGTACCGGACTGTCGATCCGGTGGTTGCGGGTTCGAGCCCCGTCGCGCTCGTGGAATAGCCGCGGTTTTTCTTTGAAAAAACGCGGCTATTCTGTTTTGGGGGATTCGACGGAAGCGCGAGGGCGGGCGCGACTGCCGCGGCGGCGGTTTTCCCATAGAACAGCCCGAAAAGTGTGATGTCGTCGTCATTGATCCGCCCGTTTCCATCAAGGTCCCCTTGCCACCAATGGTGGTTGGTGGTGAGGCCGTTGTCGTAATAGAGCCCCACCGTGGCGATGTCGTCATCGTCCACTTTTCCATTCAGATCGATATCGCCGACCACCGTGTAGCGAAGAAAATCAGAGTTGTTGTTCCGGACGATCCCGATGGCATTGGATTCGTAATGGTTGGCGTTGCGCTGGGCCTGGGCTGTGGAAGAAGTAATTCCGACAGTCCCGTTCCAGAGACCGCCGGCTCGACCAGAACCGATGGCGTTTTCCAGCGCGGTCGTAGGATCAATGCCGGTGAAATTGACGATCATGCCGCCATTGGTGAGGTCGATTTTGCCGGTGGCGACATCAACCGTGCCGCTGACAGTAAGTATTGTGGTGGCGGGTGAAGGCGTCTGGAAAAAGGAAACGGTGGCCCCGGTTTGCAAACTAAGATTGTTCACTTGTACAGGGCCACCGGTGGTGCCATTGGGTTGAATAATCAGTTGCCCCGAGTCTGCTGCGACCACGATATCGGGCTGATCGCTGCCGGGGTTACTTATGATCGTTCCAGCACCCGTGACGGTAAGCTTTTTGGTCGTCGGGTTCCAGGTTGCGGCACTTGTGGTTGATAGCCACTGTGGGAGGATGAATTCATAGGCTCCCAAATCTGGAATGCCCACGCGGTTGCTGGAGTCGCGATCGTAGCCCACGCCGGTTGTACCAGCGGATTGCCCGGCGTTAATGGCCTGGCTTGTAGACAGCAGGTGAAAATCCGCGGCGGTGGATGTTCCTGGGGCGAGGAAATTCGGATTAAACAGCTTGTCGTTGGTGCCTGTTATATGCGCCGCGCAATTATAGTAGTCGTTGTTTTTCCAGTCGCCCTGGGAAGGGCCATCGAAACGGCTGCCCGCCGCCCCGTTGCTGTACATGATGTTGTTATAATAACGGTTATTGGTACCAAAGCTGTCAGTTATTTCGGTTGGCTTCTGGGCGTTACGGCCATTCTCGTAGCAGGTGTTGTTGAAAACATCCGTGTTATCCGATTGAAATACATGAATTCCCGCGCCGCCGTCGTAATAACAAAGGTTGTTGGCAACCAGTGTGTGACCTGTGAATGCTTTGACCCGGAATGAATCGATGATAATACCATTACCATCAGTTATTCCGCCGTTATCATAATCGCTGTGTGAGTTTTGGTAATTGTCACGGCAGGTATTGTTGCGAATGATTATGGAGTAGGTATCAGAAGGATTGCCGAGGGTGCCGGCGAAGTTCGTATTGTCGCTGGTGCGATTCTTAGGTTCCCAGACTGATATTCCGGAGGGTCCGTAATGCGCTAATTTTCCATTACCATCGACTACATTGTTTTCGATTAACAACTGTGAACAGTAGGCACCACTGATCCCACTGCCTCCCATATCGTGAACATAGCAATTGACGACCTGGCAGTGATCCACATCGGTCATTTTCAGACCGTCCGCGCCGACGTCAGCGACATCGCCACCGGCGATCTCAAGGCCGTCAACCCGCACGTAAGTGCAGCTGTTAAATGCAAAGCCTTGGCCGGTATTTAAATGCAGGCGTGGTTTGGCCTGACCCGGCTCGCTGCGAATCGTAATCCACGACGCGGCAGTGCCATGTTTGCCAGCTAAAACCAAATGGCTGTACGGTCCATTGGCAACGGGCGGGAAATAATCACCCTGAGCCAAATATAAAGTGTCGCCGGCCTGGAGTTTGTTCAGCGTATTCTGCAGGGTGGTTGATGGGTCGGCCGTGGTGATGTGATAGCTGGAAAATAAGAACCTCGACTCCAGCGATTCAACCACTTGATGGAGGCGTGGAAGCATTGGCGATGACCTCAATTGTACTAAAACGAACCAGAAAGCTTTTGCGATGATAGCCGGTTCCAGGGCAGAGTACTGAACAATTTGTTATTGATGGATATGCCTGTTTGGGACTGATGGTTCATAAACCCGCAAGGATCGCGCGGGTCATTTTCAACACGGCTGACATTTCGCTCACATCATGGATACGCACGATCGTAGCGCCGTGCGCCACGCACCATGCCACGCATGCGGCGGTGCCAAACAAGCGACCGGAGGCATCATTTTCGCCGCTGACGTGCCCGACGAACCTTTTACGACTGGGTCCAACCAGTAACGGGTGCGAAAGCTGCGCGAGGGCGCTCAAATTTTTGAACAGTGACAGGTTTTGCTCCACTGTTTTGCCAAAACCGATGCCAGGGTCAATAAGGATATTGGACGATGGAATACCTGCCCGCTGGGCCTCGGTAGCGCGGTGCAGAAGAAAGGTTTTGACTTCGCCCACGACATCTTGATAGGCAGGAGCGATCTGCATGGTTGCGGGCTGCCCCTGCATGTGCATGAGTGCGATTGCGACGCCCCGGTGGGCAACCAGGGCCAACATTGCGGGATCATCGGTGGCGGCGGAGATGTCATTAACCAGGCAGAACCCGTGATCAATGGCATACGATGCAACCGCGGCCCGCGTCGTGTCAATCGACAGAGCGACGCTGGTTCCCGGTAGTTGGTCCAGCAAGGGTTTTAGCCGAGCAATTTGAATCTGAGCGTCGATGCGCTGCGAACCAGGTCGCGTGGATTCAGCGCCGATGTCGATCAAATCGGCACCGGCTGCCTGCAACGCGCTAAGGCGATCCAGGGCTGCCGCAGGATCGCAGTATTGACCGCCATCGCTGAAGCTGTCGGGTGTCAGGTTTAAGATGCCCATCAAGAGAGTACGGCGTTCCGTGGCGGGGCAGCGAAGCCAATCAAAAAATTCCGCAGCAGTCATGGGAGGGTGTTTGAAAGAGAGCAGCGATCACACAGTGGCTTGTAAGCGTTCACCAACGCTATGCCTCTTGCGATGGACACTGAAAGTAATTCATTCCGACAGCGTTTTTTCGAAAACGATCAGGTTATCCGCGTGAGTTGAATCCCAGCGAACGCCCACTAAAGCGTAGCCCATGGTGATAGCAAAATGGATGAATTCACGCTGGTGATTGAGGCACTCGCAGCGGATGTACTCATAGCCGTGTTCGCGTGCCCAGGATTGCTGTGCTTCCTGTAACTGACGGGCGACCCCATTGCGGCGGGCGTCGGCCAGCACGCCACCCATCCACAGGTAGAACATCCCCGGCTTGAGTTCGAAGCCCATCCAGAAACCCACCGGCTTTTCATCCAGCCGCGCCAGTAGTGTGAGAATGTTATAGCGCCCCAAAAAGCGGCGCTTGAAATAGTCCACCTCACGCCTGGGGCGGAACATGCCGTTGTACAAATCCACCGCCATCGGCAGTAGTTGTTCATCGGCGACTAGGATTTCTGCGTTGGCCACGCGCGTCTCCTGATACCTATCCTATTAGACAAGGCCGGCAGCTTAAAGTTGCAGCGCCGGCCGCGTCATGCTCGTTTGGCTTGAACGTTTTGCAGAAGGTTCTACCCTGTTGCCGGCAATCCGGGGCTAAGGCCGCCCGGTTGTACGTCCGGTAGCTGCGGGTCGATTGAGGGCTGGATCACGGTGCCCCGTTTATTTTCTTTGTCGAGCAGGTCGGACACCGTTGGCTTGGTGAGCGTTTCGCCGTTCATGATGCGTTCCACGTCGTTGGAATCGAGCGTTTCATACTGCATGAGCGCTTTGCCAATGGCGTCCACACGATCGCGATTTTTCACCAACAGGCTGCGAGCTTCGTCCATCTGCGTGTCAACCAGCTTCTTGGTTTCTTCATCAATCATCCGGGCAGTCTCGTCGGAATACTCCCGGCTTTCGCCAAACCCACCCATCACGTTCGGGCGGCTATCGTCTTCGCCATAGAACACAAAGCCCAGGCGATCGTTCATTCCCCAGTCGCGAATCATCTTGCGCGCGATGCTGGTGGCCGTGCGAATATCACCCAGGGCACCGCTGTTGACGTCGTTAAAAAACATCTCCTCAGCCAGGCGTCCGCCGAAGCACACCTTGATGAGTGCCAGGCACCATTTACGGGAATAGGTCATGCGATCTTTTTCGGGCAGTGAAAACGTCGCGCCACCCATATTCCCGCGGGGAATGATCGTCACTTTGTGCAGCGGGTCGCTGTCCGGGCGCAGCACCCATTGCAGCACGGCATGTCCGGCTTCGTGATAGGCGGTCATCTCTTTTTCTTTTTCGTCGATTACGCGCGACTTGTGCGCGCGGCCCCAACGGACCTTGTCGCGCGATTCTTCCAAGTCATCCATCTCGATGAATTCTTTTCCCGCCAGTGTCGCATGCAGCGCTGCTTCATTAATGATCGCCGCTAAATCGGCACCGCTGAATCCGGGCGTGGCCCGCGCCAGTCGCGCCATATCCACTTTAGGTCCCAACTTCACCTTTCGGGCGTGGACCTTCAAAATTTCTAATCGCCCCTTCACATCCGGCAGCGGCACATACACCTGGCGGTCGAAACGGCCAGGCCGCGTGAGTGCCGGATCAAGCACATCCACCCGGTTGGTGGAAGCGATTACGATCACCTGGTCGTTGGTGTCAAACCCATCCATCTCCACCAGAATGGCGTTAAGGGTCTGCTCGCGCTCATCGTGCCCACCCGAGGAGAAGCCGCTGCCACGTCGCCGGCCCACGGCATCAATTTCGTCCAGAAAGATGATGCACGGACTATTGTCTTTTGCCTGCTTGAATAAGTCGCGTACGCGACTGGCACCCACGCCCACAAACATCTCGACAAAATCAGAACCCGAGATCGAAAAGAACGGCACATCCGCTTCCCCAGCAATAGCCTTGGCTAGAAGGGTCTTACCCGTGCCCGGTTCACCCACAAGCAGCACGCCGCGCGGAATTCGTCCGCCCAGCCGCTGAAACTTCTTGGGATTGCGCAAAAATTCCACAATCTCCATCACCTCGTCTTTGGCCTCTTCAATGCCAGCCACATCGTCGAAGGTGACGTGCGTGTGCTCCTTGGCGGTGATTCGATGCTTGCTCTTGCCAAAATTGCCCAGCATTCCTCCCGCCCCAGTGCTGTTGCGCAATTGGCGAAAGACGAAATACCAGACGAACAGGATGATCAGCAGCCACGGAATGATTGGCATTAGAAGCGTCAGCGCGCTCTGGCTGTTCTCCGCCTTCACCATGCCGCTGCCCGTCATGGAATTCAGCAGGTTGATCGTCATTTCCGGCGATTGCGCGGTTCCGGCTGGAACATCTGTCTTGAAAAAACTGACACGCTTATCACTGTTGGTAACCGGAATGTCAGATTTGAATTTCCCCTTGAACTGATCGACTTCCACCACCACGCTCTCAACGTTGTGCGCTTTCACCTGCGACCAGAACGTGTCAAGGCTCACATCAGCATACGATTTGTTATCGCGGCTAAAGATCACCACGAACAGCATCACCACGCCAATCACGATCAACCAGCCAATGATGCCCCGCCCGAATTTCAGACCCCCGCTGGGCGGCAGGGGCTT
>JBBSFP010000196.1:0-5815 GCA_038238625.1 Tepidisphaerales bacterium | reverse complement strand
GGCATCCCACGCCCCAGCGCTCAATCCCGCCCACACCGGGGTAGTGCTTCGAGAAATAATTTCCCATATCGCTTGCTCGTCACCCGGCTGTCGAGGATCACCACGATGCCACGATCCGTCTTGCTCCGGATCAAGCGCCCAAAGCCCTGCTTTAGCTTAATGATCGCCTCCGGCACCGAATATTCCATAAACGCGTTCCCCCCCGCCGCCTTGATCGCATCCACCCTTGCCTCCACCACCGGCTCGTCCGGAACCGCAAAAGGCAGCTTCACAATAATCACGTTTCGCAGTTGTTCACCCTGCACATCGATTCCTTGCCAGAAACTGCTGGTCCCGAATAGAACCGCGTTTTCTGCAGCCCGAAAACGCTCAAGTAATATCCGCGCCGGTGCCTGCTGCCCCTGAACAAACAGCGGATACCCCAGCGCCTCGATGCGCCCAGACAAACGCCGAGCCGCATCCTGCAGCATCTTGTAACTCGTAAACAAAACGAACGCGCCCCCCTTTGTCAGTTCCAGATATGAAGCAATCCGCTCGCACGCCCGCGGCATAAACAGTGGATCGTTGGGCTCCGGTAAATCATCTTCTATATAAAGCTTCGCCTGCCGCCCAAAATCAAAAGGAGACCCTAGCACCACCGTCCGCGCATCATCTATTCCCAACCTCGATTTAATATACAAAAACGCGCGATTCTCATTACCAACCCCTTCGCCATCCCGCTTAGGACCCGCCTCCGGCGCAGAAACTTTGGCCCGTCCCGTACTTAGTGTGGCACTGGTCAATATCACCGGTATTTTTTTTCCGAACAAGTGTTGTCGTAACCCCGCGGAAACATTCACCGGTGCCGCATGCAGGCTGCATCTGCGCGGACTCCGCCCCGTCACTTGCATCCAATAAACACAGTCCGGCAGACCGTGCGAAATTAATAAATCCAGGCTCTGCGATAACATCGATATTTTTGCCGCCGCACTCTCTAGCTCACTTTTTTCTTCATCCGATTCCAACCCGGGAAGTATTGCCGCAATATGCAATGACAACTCCCGCAATTGCGGCGACAGATCATTTTCCACCCAGCCAGGCTCATAAATCCGGCCGTTGGACCTGCCATAGGTGTCCTGCCACGCCAGGCATCGCTCAAAAAAATCTGCCGTCAGCGAATGCAGCCCGATGACATCCCTGATCGCCTCATTGGCCGCCGACCCATGCGTGCTTAGCATTCCTTTGCCTCGGCGCGGATCATAAAGTGACCGGAGTTGATAAAGAATTGAGTACTCTGAAACATTGATACCAAAATGATCCCCCGCCACGTCTTCGAGAGTATGTGCTTCATCCAGAATAACCGCATCATATTTTGGGAGATAGCTGACCCCCGCCATGCGAAGTGCCAGATCGGAGAAGAACAGAGCGTGATTCACAATCAGGATTCGCCCGCTCATCATCCGGCGCTTAGCCGCCTGCCAAAAGCATTTTTCATAAAAGGGACAACGTTTCCCCAGGCAATTCCCAGCTTCCGCACAGACCTTATCCCACACACCCATTTCCGGCACACCTGGTAAATCGGTGCGCGATCCGTCGGTGGTCTTGGCCGCCCAATTCTCCACCATCCAAAGCGATTGTCGCTCTGCGTCCGTTTCAAACAACATATCCTGCCGCCGTCGCGACCCCTCCAACCGCCGCTGGCATAGATAATTGCTGCGCCCTTTGACGAGTACGGCAGAAAATTCATCCGGATATAGACTCTGCAGCAACGGTATATCTTTGTAGATCAGTTGCTCCTGAAGCGAGATGGTATGTGTGGAAATGATAATCCGTTTGCGTGTGCGCACTGCAAAATCAATCGCGGGCAACAGATATGCGAAGGATTTGCCCACCCCGGTTCCGGCTTCGACCAACAAATTGGCCTGCGATCCCAGCGCGAGTTCAACGGCGCTTGCCATTTCCAATTGTTGGGGGCGGAATTCATACACCGCTCCCATGCGCCGCGCGACCGCCCCCTCTGGGCCCAGGATGTCCCGCAACATTGTGCGGGAAGTTTCAGAGGAGTCAGCATTCATGGCGTCTCACCCCTTCAATCACGCTCGCCGGTCTATCAGGATTCTGCTTACGCCAAAAAAGTTCCATGTGAAGCATTATAGACCCACGCCAATAAAACCGAATGTTGTTTGTGAAAGAATAGCCGTGCGAATTGAAGTTTTTTCCGCATGCGCGGCCGCAAAAATTCGGAGCTGGCTCTAGAATCCATAATGTGGAACATCCATCAACGGCCGTGGCAGTATCCGTGATCGTCCCCGCGCTGCGGGAGGCCGAAAACCTGCCCGTGCTCGCCGAACGCGTGCATGCTGCGCTTACAGGCTATCTGCAAGACCGGCCTTACGAACTGATCATTGTCGACGACAACTCCCAGGATGGAACCGACCGCGTTTGTGCAGAGCTCGCAACAAAATATCACGTATCTCTCTTGGTTCGGCTTCAACCCACCGACGGCCTTAGCGGCGCGGTTCTGCACGGAATGACCGCCGCACGCGGGCAAGTGCTGGTCGTCATGGATGCCGACTTGCAGCATCCCCCGGAATGCCTTCCACTACTCATTGGTACCATCGAACGCGGTGAGGGTGATTTTTCGATCGGGTCGCGCTATATGCCCGGTGGCTCTACCCAGGTGAAATGGGGTTTCTTTCGGCGGCTTAACTCACGGCTGGCAACGATGCTTGCCCGCCCATTCGCTGGGCGAACCCATGATCCGATGAGCGGGTTTTTTGCACTCTCCCGGGCAACCTATCAATCGGCCCAACGACTTACACCGCTGGGGTACAAAATAGCGCTGGAGTTGATGTGTAAATGCCGCGTGCGCAACGTCCGGGAGATTCCGATCCAATTCGGCCTGCGCACCCGCGGGCAATCGAAACTCTCCGTCAGTGAACAGTTTCGCTACCTCGAACATCTCAGCAGACTCTATGATTTTGCGTTCCCGCGTCTTTCCCCAATTCTGAAATTCTTGATCGCCACCGCAACCAGTTGGACCACGGGGTTTCTAATGTTCGCGGCGCTGCTCTCGACGGCTTCCGCTCAGTGGAATCCGCATGGGTTTGCCATGGCAGCCACCTGTTCGTATGCGATGGCTATTGCGGCGCTTGTCTTGTTCCATGCCCGTTACGTGAGAACCCAGCGCCCGTTTCTAATAACTCAACATCCCTGGCTGGAATTCTTTCTAATCAGCGCGAGCGAATGGATTACATGCGGGATTGCAGCGTATTGGCTTGCCGCCCGACTCGACCGGGCGCGCCCAGCTGAGACTTTTATCCTCAGCTATTTCATGGCCACCGCCACTCGATATCTGTTGCGTAAAGAGCTGATGCAAGACGTTCGCGGGCTAAGAAAGGACCTGAGAAAACTCGATCTTGAAGAACCTTAACGACCGATATCTTCATCCCAAAGTCTAGGATGGTCGTGAATAAAATCGGTCATCATCTTAATGCACTGCGCGTCCTGCAGATCGACCACCTCGACCCCGTGCTGGCGCAAAAATTCCGCCCCGCCGGGAAAATTCTTAGACTCACCCACGACAACCTTGGGGATACCAAACTGCACAATCGCGCCACTGCATAAAAAGCATGGCATGAGCGTTGAATAGAGCACGGTATCGCGGTAAGTATCCTGCCGGCCGGCGCGCGTGAGGCAATCAATTTCAGCGTGCGCCATCGGGTCGTTGTTCTGTACCCGTCGATTGTGTCCAGCGGCTATCACATGGCCATCCCGTGCCAGCACCGAACCTATGGGCAAGCCCCCCTCAGCCATCCCCTGCTTTGCTTCATCAATGGCCTGTCGCATGAATGGATCGTCAATCGACTCTGCCGCCAGTTTCATCTGCGGAGTTGGCAGGACAATCAGGTCCGATCGAATCACATCCACACTAAGATTGGCGGATGCCTGGTTCTCCCGGCGAATAGCTTCGTAAACTTCTTTTCGGTGGACGGCCACACTCTGCGGCGCGGCAATGCCGATGCGTACCTTATCACCACGGATCAACACAACCGTGATCTCAATGTCATTTCCGATCATGATGGCCTGATCGCGCTGGCGGGTCAGGACTAGCATTTCGGCTCCTGTCCAGGAAACTCTCCACGCAGCTGAAACTCCTCGGCCAACATATCCAGATCATAGGGGGGCAGTGATGGGTTTGCCAGAAATGGATGGCAACAGCACCATCGTTCGCATTTAATAAAAAAGGCTCCCACATCGGGCGATGGGGAGCCTACCAGGAAAACCTGAATCGACCGCTCTACTCCGTGGGAACGCTGTTAATGGACGGTGACGTTAACCCGCCCGGCAACACGCCGGTACGGTCCACTTGAAAAGCGGTCCGTTTTTGTGAGACCATTTCCGCGCTGGCCGAGCCAAAATTCCTCCACCCCTGAACCACTATATAGGCAGTAAAGCAGTCTGACCGGGTGGTGAGAATATTAGATACACGGTCGAGCATTAAGTATGGCGTGGAATACTTTTGAATAAATGAGTCTGTATTAAACTCCGCCCAGGCAGGCGGGACGGTTGGGGTGGGCGTGGTGAGAGTATTCCAGCCGTTTTGAAATGCATGCAGCAGATCACCATGCTGAACGTCATAGACGCCATTCAGTTCCAGCAACGTTTTGAACGGTCCATGCGGCCTGCGGATCTTTTTACCCGCACCATCAACGCCGCCCGTACCATCATCAATGTCGCGATAATAGACAATGGCCTTGGCAAGATCCTGGTTTAACTGCTGTGGGGTGGCCGGCGGGTTGGCGCTATCGGAGGCACCGGGCGGGATCATCTGCACCATCGATAACACCTTCCACGAAGCGGTGTTGACGTTAATCAATCCTTCGTTCCCGCGAGCAAGCGGCGGGTTGGTCGAGGTAGGCACCGGAATCGCAACCTTAGCGAAATAGTTTCGTTTTGGAAAAGCCGCAGCGGTAGCACTAGAGGCAGTATAGGAAACCCAGTAATAGGAAGTGGGGTTTATGTTAGGCGCATAGGCGGAATCCGGATTGTTCAATACTGTTAAGTAATCAAAAAAGTTAAAGGCCCACCCATGTGGGTCCAGCTTTGGATCATAAGTGATTGCGGTCGTGGCATTGTACTGCGGGGTGGGTCTTCCAATGGCAATGGGGTTTGGATTCGGAAAGGGCGCGGTATCCATATAGGACTTACTTTCAGAAAAGTAGAGGTCCACAGGCGGTGCATTAAGATCAATAAGTGATCCCACGCTGGGGCCGGTCGTATTGTAAATTCGATACGAACCAAAGTATGGCACCTGCAACAGATCACCCGGCCGGGCAAAACCTCCAAATGGAAAGGCATCAACTGCGGCGCCATTATCTATCCTTCGTGCGCCGCCTGGGGTACCATTGGGTACCCAGGGGTTAGACCACCACTGTGACGCCGGGCCATTGAGCTGCGTATTGGGAAGAATTGCAGAGGGGGTTGCAAGTACCACCTTATTGGCTGCCAAGGTGGGGTCTAAGGAGTGGCCCTGTTTGGCACCTACGTCTGCACCGATCTGGGGATAGCCACCGGCGCAGGAACAGTACCAGGTGGCTTCATCATTAGGACGGGCGTAAATATATTGCTTATGTTGGCCGGGAAGAACTGCGGTAGCTTTATCTTTCCAACCGGTCATATCGACACTATCAACCGGAGCGATCGGCTGGCAGGTACCAGCAAGGCCCTGGCTGATCCAGGTGCCATCATCAAAGGTAGCCGGCCGGAGTAGGAACAACTCTTTCCCAATGGAATCGGCCAGCAGCGGGAGCTGAAAAACGGGTACGCCAGCCGG
>JBBSFP010000195.1:0-5822 GCA_038238625.1 Tepidisphaerales bacterium | reverse complement strand
GACGCGTTGCCTGGAAGTGAACATCAAGAGCCCAGGTCTCGAACCGATATTGATTGCCAAAGGGTACCAGCGGCAGCAGGTACGCGTCGCATACGTGCCGACCGTTCGTTCCCTGCCGGATGTCGGCCCGTTGAAGGACCTGTCGGGGGTCAAAGTAATTCCGGCCCGCGCCAGTTATCGCCACGTCTCCGATCAGTACCAAGGCAAGATTGCGCTTTTGGATGACGGCCATTGGGATGCCTTATTGGCTCTGCACAACGGTCAGGCGGTTGCTGGCGTCGGCGTGCTGGCGGTGGGGGATATTGGTTTGATCGCCGACCTATTTGTTGTCGAAACGCTCCGGCGACGTGGCCTTGGTCGACTGATGGTTGCACGGGCCATGGAGATTTGCGCGCGGTCAGTGTTCAAGCATGTGTTCATGAGAGTCGGCGCGGATAACGGGGCGGCATTGAATCTTTGCAGGGCCTTCGGAATGGCGATCATCGGCGAGCAAATTCATTATGCCGATGCGGCGCGATTCGCAGGCAATAAAAGCCCGTGATAGAATGCGCTTGCCTGTTCAAGAAAACGGGATTGGCTGAACAACTGGTAGGCCTCGGCACGGGCGGTGTCGGCAATGCGCCATTGCAGTGTCGGATCGGCTGACAGTTCCATCACTCGCTGCGCAAGCAACCTGGGCAGGGGCCGAGCCGCGAACAGCGCGCTGTGGCGATCCTCTAACATTTCGCTGGCCGTCGGCGATACGACACCCACGATCGGCAGTGCCGATGCCATGGCGACGGGAATGAAACAGGGCGTAATGGGCTTCGTGGCGGTCAGCAGGAGCACGTCCGCCGCGGGCAGCAAATCTTCAAACTGTAATGCGCGCCCCAATTTTTTTTGAGCGTCTCGAAAAAATGTCGGCATGCGCAACTGCCTTGCGAAGGCCCCCATACTATCGGCTCTACCACCTTCGCCCCACAGCAGGCATTTGTATCGCTGATCCAGGACATGCAAAATCCCAGCGGCCCAAACAGCAAGGCGATGGTCGGCCGCCAGAGTGCTGGGACCCATCGGCAGAAGTACGACATCCTCCGGCTCGAGCCCCAATTTGCCACGCAATTCCGCGTTTCTTTTGGACTGTATGCGTGCGAAATCAACCCCGGGTCGAATCAAATGGCAGCGCTCAGGTGCAAGGCCTCTCTCAATGCAAATCCGTTGGATGGTCGCTGAAGGGGCCATCACATGTAATTCACGATGCTGGGCAGTTGCTCGCAGCCAGCGCACGGACGAACGCCCGAACTCCTCTGAAGGGGTGTAAACCAAAACGGAACCCCCGGCTGCAAACGCCGCGGCTCTCAGCGAGCGATCGCCCCAGGCGTGCACAATATCAATCTCGGGCGGGTGACGACGCAAATCCAGGATCGCCGCAACCGCGCTGGAATAATGCCGATCAGCACTGCTCGGTTGCTGGGTGATGTACCGGACCTCGATGTCAAAGGAGCTGGCCAGTCCACGCCGGATTTGTGCCACGACCCGATCAGCCTGGGGATCGACGGTTGGCTCCAACAGGTGTAGCAGGCGTGGCATCATCAAAGATCAGGTTGTGGAGAGGGCTGAAGTGGGCTGGCCGGCGATGTCGGATCGGGGTGATCCCCAACCAACACGATGGAGTTGTGCCGTCGCATCTTAGCGCCGAACATCAGGTCGCGATCGGCCGCTTCAATGAGTTCTTCCATGTTTCGTCCGTCCCACGGGAAGCTGGCAAACCCACCACAGATGCTCAACACGCCCTGTCCGGTCGGTCCGAGCGCAGGAAAATCGGCGCTGGCCAACAAACGGCGAAATCGGTCAAAAATCTGCCGTGGCGTCTGCTGGACGCGACCGGTCAGCTGCGACCCCGGCTCCTTGGGTTGTCGAGGCCCTTCTTTTTCCCAGAATACAACTGCGAATTCATCCCCGCCAATGCGTGCCACCAGGTCATGTTCGCGGCAACATCTACGCATGAGCACTGCGGTCTCTCGTAAAATTTCATCCCCGAGCTTATGACCAAACTTGTCGTTATATTTTTTAAAGCTATCGATGTCGAACAGCAGCAGCGTGACGGCAAAACGCTTAACCCGCGCGCTCTCCAGAATGCTCCCCAGAAAGTGCTTGAACCACCGACGATTGTGAGCACCCGTCAACTCGTCGATAATGGCTTGCCTTACCAACCCACCGTGACGCTCCTGCAGCAGTGCGACTTTCGCCAATTGGTGGGAGATGTAACCCAAAACGTGGCGGCCTGCGGCTTCATCCATTCTCTGGGGAAACTGGAGATGAATTTGCCCAGCATCCCGGGTGCCCGAATAGAGTGGCTGGCTCAAACGAGTGCGTCCAGCTTCTGCCTGACCCGTCGGCTGACCCGCCGACGTGAACTCAAGCGTTATACCGCCGGGCAACATCTCATTGAGTGCCAGCGCAGCGGCGCCCACGGCCTCCTGGGGATGCTGCACCAAGGCATCCAGGATGACCTCGCCCAAGGGCAAAGACCGTATGTCAGGAAATTCGGCCAGTTGACCGTTGCCAGTCACTGGCGCTTCGCGGGTCGCATCTCGGTCAAGTGGTTTACCAAAGATCTGCTGGAGTTCATCCGATTTCGTCGGGGTAATGACATAGTCGTCACATCCCATTTGCAACATCCGCCGAGCGACTGGTTCACGGGTCGGATCGCCGAACAGCAATAGTCGGCCATCACGTCCCAGCATCCGAAGGGTACGAACAGCCGCCTCCGGGCGACGCTCGATTGGCTCAATCGAAGCAATTATCGATGCGAAAATCCCCTGCGACATCTCGGCGATTGCATCGAAATAATTAGACACACTCGTCACCCGTGCAGCAGGAAGAGCTTGCGCAAGGACCGTTTCCATTTGGCAATCTTTGTCGCCGATGAGGAGGATGCGATGGGAGTTCAATCGAATCATGGAAAATCAATGACCCTGATTAGGAGGCTGCTGCTGTGGATCATGCAGCAGCGCGCGCAGTTCACTGGCGGTTAGCACAGGGTCCCGGTCGGAACCGAGTGTGTCGAGCTCGCAGTGCTCATCAACATCAGTCAGGCCAACCTCTGCAAGTGGCGGCCGATCGGTTGACGGCCCGGGGATTGCGGGCACGCGCGGACCATCGTTCGCACCAGGAATTCGGGTGGATGTCTGTAAAACGCTGGGCCGTCGCCGCGATCCCGACCCGTTGTCGCCTCCCGTTTCCTGAACAGGTTCGGGGCGACCGAACTGAGAGTTGGCCGCCATGAGCTTCGAACGATCGTTTGATCTGGCAGGTGCCAAGCGCTGCAACTCGCCATCTGTCAGCAAACCATCGGCGCCAAGCTGTAGGGCCTCCGACATCGCGCTTTGCCGACCGTCAACGTGTGCCAGGAATACCTCAATGTGGGGCCACCGATGCTTAATCACGGAAACCAGCATTAACTCTTCACGATAAAGCCCGTTAAGGCAAATGGCCACGGCCCGAATCACAGCTGATTTTCTGGACAGTTCTGCCATCCCGGCATAAGGGTCATCTGCAAAAGCACAGTCAAACCCGTGATGCTCCAACACCAACTGCGGTTGGTTACGGCTTTCTTGCGCTCCGATGATTAAAGCGTGGGCACCAGGTTGTATTATGGGAACATTGACCACGGACATCCCGCTCCATTGGGGTTACAGGCTTCTGCCAGATCAATCATATACCACGCCCACTTGGATGCAATTCCGCGTTTGGATTCGACAATTTGACCCTTCAACTGCCTCAATCGCTGCCCTATACTAGCGTGGCTAACCACCTGCACCGGCGGACAGGCTCGGGCTTTAAACGCCGTGATAGGTTTAGTCGTGCGGTCTGTAGGGTTTATTCAGGGTATAATGTTTGAAAGGAAGCGGTGTTTGGAATGGCAGCATTAAAGGTTGGTATCAACGGATTTGGGCGAATCGGCCGGCTGGTTTTCCGGGCGGGGATCGGCAACCCAGATATCCAGTTCGTGGGGATCAACGACATTGTTCCGCCCCCCGATTTGGCATACCTGGTGAAATACGATTCGACGCATGGCCGCTTGAACGGGACCGTCGAAGCCCGTGAAGATGGATTGGTGGTGAACGGTCAGTTCATCCCCTGTTTTGCAGTCAAGAACCCCGCAGAGCTCCCCTGGGGCAAGGTGGAAGCAGATTATGTGGTAGAATCCACCGGTTTGTTCACCGACCATGCCGGCGCCGAAGGCCACCTCAAGGGCGGTGCCAAGCGCGTGGTGATTAGTGCTCCCACCAAGGATCCCGAGCAGGTTCCGACATTGTTGATGGGCGTCAACGAGAAAAAATTTGATCCGTCCAAAGACAAGATTGTGTCCAACGCCTCATGCACCACCAACTGCCTGGCCCCCATTGCCAAGGTTCTCAACGATAATTTCGGCATCACCGAAGGTCTCATGACGACGGTGCATGCAACGACCGCCACGCAGAAGACGGTGGATGGCCCCAGCAGGAAGGATTGGCGGGGTGGCCGCGGTGCTTCGCAGAACATTATTCCCTCAAGCACAGGGGCTGCGAAGGCCGTGGCACTGGTGCTGCCGGAGTTGAAGGGGAAGCTGACGGGGATGGCGTTTCGGGTTCCGACGCCCAATGTGTCGGTCGTCGATCTGACGTTCAAAACCGCCAAGGCAACCAGCTACAAGGAAATTTGCGCAGCCATGAAGAAGGCTTCGGAAAACGAATTGAAAGGCATCCTTGGGTATACGGATGAAGAGGTGGTTTCATCAGACTTTATGCATGACCCCCGCTCGAGCATTTTTGATGCAGGCGCGGGAATCGAATTAAACAGCAACTTTTTCAAGGTCGTGAGCTGGTACGACAACGAGTGGGGTTATTCCAATCGAGTGATCGACTTGATGTTGTCCATCGCACGCAAAGAGGGACTGGTTAAATGATCCGAAGGATCGGATTTGGCACGTTAATGCGGGCTGGCAATTGATGTGATGCTGCCGCCGGTATGTGGCAGCATGACAGTAGCGATTTAAAAGGATTTTGATGTCAAATAATGTGACGAAGTTGTCGAAGCGAAACGTTGCGGCACGCAATTCCATGCGACGAGCGGTTGCCGAACCGCTTGAACAGCGCTTGCTGATGTGGGGCACTCCATTTACGGGCGTGGCGACGCCATTACCCGGTGTCGTGCAGGCAGAGAATTTCGACCAGGGCCGCGATGGCACGTCTTATCACGATCGCAATGCGGCTAATCTCGGTGGTAAAGACCGCCACACGGGCGTCGACATCGAAGCCGCCAGCGAACGGGGTCGCGGCTATGAGATTTTCTCGCTGATGTCTGGGGAATGGCTGACTTACACCGTGAATGCGCCGGCGGCAGGGCTGTACAACCTCAACTTCCGCATGAACAGCCCGGGTCGTAGCTACTTCCATGTCGAAGATCAGAGCGGCGCGAACCTGACGGGGCCTATTGGCATTTCAACGCGGGGCGGATGGGGAAACGCAACAGCGAACAACGTACACCTAAATGCCGGTGCGCAGGTGCTGGTCGTTGTGTGGGATTCCACAACCGCGCGAGACCATTCGCTGGGAAAGTTCAACTGGTTTTCGGTCACCAGCGCCGTTAGCACTGCGCCCACGCCGACTTTGCCTGCGGTGAGCCTCGTGGCGACCGATCCTAATGCCGCCGAAGCCAATACCGACCCGGGTGTGTTCACGGTCTCGCGCACCGGAGATGTGGGTGCCGCGCTAAAGGTCCTGTATTCAACGAGTGGTTCGGCGGTGATGGGGACTGACTATGCCGCACTCCCGGGCAGCTTGACCATTCCGGCAGGT